>NZ_JBZFUI010000010.1:0-27056 GCF_058314295.1 Streptococcus sp. ALY_208
TCAATAGGCTTTTGTCAAGCCTTTTGGAAAGTTTTTTTCCTACAGGCATTCCGTCGCTTCTCAAGCTACATTAGTGTAGCACCTCTCAATGGGGTTTGTCAATATATCTCAAACATTTTTTTAATTCTATATAAAAAAACAAGCAACAAGTACTTTCACTTGTTACTTCTTCTGTTATTCTTCCAAACCGATTCTTTTAAATATCTCATCGACTCGCTTAGTATAATAAGACGGATTGAAGATTTCGTCGATTTCTTCTTGGCTCAGGCGGGAAGTCACTTCTGGGTCTGTTTCCAGCAGCGGTTTGAAGTCTACTTGATTATCCCAAGACTGCGCAGTCTTGGGCTGAACAAGGTCGTAAGCCTCTTCACGGGTCATACCTTTTTCGATCAAGGCCAACATAGCACGCTGACTGAAAATCAGACCGAAAGTAGAGCCCATGTTGCGCTTCATGTTTTCTGGGAAGACCGTCAGGTTCTTGACGATATTGCCAAAACGGTTGAGCATGTAGTCAATAAGAATAGTCGTATCCGGTGCAATAATCCGCTCAGCCGATGAATGAGAAATATCACGTTCGTGCCAGAGGGATACATTTTCATAGGCCGTCACCATGTGCCCACGAATGACACGCGCGAGGCCAGTCATATTTTCTGAACCGATCGGATTACGTTTGTGAGGCATAGCAGAACTGCCCTTTTGACCCTTGGCAAAGAACTCTTCGACTTCACGTTGCTCTGATTTTTGCAGACCGCGAATTTCTGTCGCCATGCGCTCGATTGAGGTCGCGATACTGGCAAGCACTGCAAAGTATTCTGCATGCAGGTCACGCGGCAGCACTTGGGTTGAAATTTCCTGAGCACGGATACCTAATTTATCACAGACATATTTCTCCACAAAGGGAGGAATATTAGCAAAGTTTCCAACAGCACCAGAGATTTTTCCAGCCTCAACACCAGCGGCAGCATGCTCAAAACGCTCAATATTGCGCTTCATTTCGCTGTACCAAGTTGCGAGTTTGAGACCAAAAGTCGTTGGCTCCGCATGGACACCGTGGGTACGCCCCATCATGATGGTGAACTTGTGCTCCTTAGCCTTATCAGCGATGATAGCCAGAAAATTGTCCAAATCCTTGCGGATAATAGCATTAGCCTGCTTGTAGAGGTAGCCGTAAGCCGTGTCTACCACATCTGTCGAGGTCAAGCCAAAGTGTACCCACTTGCGCTCCTCACCCAACGTCTCAGAAACCGCGCGGGTAAAGGCCACCACATCGTGGCGCGTCTCCTGCTCAATCTCCAAAATACGGTCAATATCAAAATCCGCCTTCTCACGAATCTTGGCCACATCCTCCTTGGGAATCTCACCCAACTCAGCCCATGCCTCATCAGCCAAAATCTCGACCTCCAGCCAAGCACGGTACTTGTTCTCTTCACTCCAAATGTTCGCCATCTCAGGGCGTGAATAACGGTTTAGCATTTTGTTTCTCCTCAATATTTTCAATTCTAATTTTATCGTACTATTAATTCTTCTATCCGAAATGATTTTCTTGACCTTTCGAAATTTCCTCTAAAAGGCTTGTTAATTCTGAGCTGAAATCGACTGAATCTACCATATTTTTTCTTTTTGTAGCTTCATTAAGTATTTTCTCTTTTAATCTTTCGTTCTCTGAGATATCGTTTATTCCAACTTTTCGAATTGCGAATTGTCTATCCCCTTGAATTATAAATAATTTCAATGGATTATAAAGTAGCAATTCTTTAAAGGCTTTATCTTGAGATACAAAATAATGTAAATACAAATCGTTTGAAGATTTTTTGTTATCATAAAACATTTGTAATTCTAATAATCTGACATGGAACATATCCCAAACGGTATTTAAAATCTTATCTCGTGTATTTTTTGAATAACCTTGTATTTTTTTAAATGTACGTTCTACACTTTTATCGTTTTTAAAAAATAAATCCAACAAAACTATCTCATTCTCAAGATAAACATTTAGAATATCCAATGAATATTCCAATAATACTTCCAACTTATTCTCAATTTTTTTATCATTATTTATTAAAAAAGCTTTACATACTAAACAAGCAATCGCATTATATTGAGTAAGTACCTCTTTTGCAAAGTCTGTAATCCCATCTAACGCTTCCTGAACTTGCTCTTCACCTCTTTCATCTAATTCCGTAGCTGAAATACTAGTTATTTTATCGCCATTGGTCTCTGTGAATTTAAAAAAATTAGAAATGAAATCTTTCCATATTTCCTTATCTCTAACCTCAAATGGTTTTTTTGATCGTTCCAGTATAGATGTAGACATATTAAAATTAAATTGACTTAACTTCAAATATAAAAGAAATTTCTTGGTATAGTACTGATCTTCGTAGCTTAAACGTTCACGATATTCTTTGTTTGAGAATTTATTCAAAGAATTAAGCATATTCAAGTCAAAGTTAGAGACTTTGTGCACTCTTAATTTTAAACTTTCTAAATATGTTATCCTATTATTTAAAATCCAAGTTTGTGTATAATCTGATAATCCAAAACTCTGGTATTTCCCTATTTTTACATTTTTAAAACTTCTATCAAAATTTGATTGTTCAACGTTAAATAAAAATATCTTAGTATCAATATCTCCCTTAAAAATATATTCAAAACACTCAGCTTTATGAATTATATTTGTAAATGTAGCTAGTAAGCGGATTTTTTCTTCAAAATTAAACTTTTCTGAAAGTAACGTAAAATAGTATTTCCGTTCATCAGTAGTCATATTATTAAAAAGTTCAGAAAAACTATATTCTAAATTCCCCATTTCTCTCGCTTTAAAAATCATTGAATCTAGTAAACTATGTTGCTCATCTTCAGGAACACACTTCATTATATCGATAAGTATTCTTATTTCACTCATCTATAAATCAAACTCCTCCACACTATCTACTTTATCACTTAACACCATCACATGTCCCTTTTTGCAGTTATATTCACACAACAGCTACTATTTTATTAAATAACATTTCAACGATTGACTCGGTTCTAAATCAGCATAAACGCAGCACATAAGCCTGAAAAAATATTAGCGCCTGCATGGATAACCCAACTTGGCATAATAGAACCTCGGCTCTTTTGCTCATTGATATAGCCCATTCCATAAGCAATGACAAATGTGAACACTGTTATCATGATTGTGGAGCCAATATCCAGCACTTTTAAAAATATGAGACCATGTACTAAAGCAAAACACAATGACTGAATGCCATTTTCAAGCAAAGCTTCAGCAGTCACCTGCGCAATGTGCAGGATAGGTATCGAAATGTTTTCCTGAATCTGCGGAGCCACCTTGTGCATGGTGTTGGTGCAGATAACAATAAAGTCAGCACCAGCCTACTCCAGCTTCTGAGCAATTTGACTCAGCACCTTCCGCACTCTTAGCTCAGTCGCCACTAGCCTGATAGCGCTCAATCTCCGCAAAATCAACACTGTAAAGCAGAATCTTAGCCGAATGCAGACCTCCAAGCTCCTTTTTGATGGTTTCGTTGATGAGCTGATAATAAGTCGTTGTGCTCTCCCAGCTCATGCCACCGATAAGACCGATTGTTTTCATGATATTCCTTCTACTTACTCAAAAAGTAATCACATATACGAGGAGCTGCTAAATTTTTAGGATAGCCTACTCCATAATTCTTTTTCGTAAGACTACAATATCCCTTACTATCAATCTGATAAATATAACTATTAATCTCTCCTGCTAATGTCGTAAAATAAATCGTAACTTTGTTAGGAACATGCTCAAAATTTGCTTTACCTTCAAATAAGTGTGTCAGTATTTCATTTTGATGTGCCTTTGAAACTATATATATTTTTTGGTCCACATCCAGTTTTGGTATAATTTCACAACTTTCATTCTCTCCAAAGATTATATGAAGATTGAAAACTGGTTGAACATTTACAATTTCAACCGAGCAAATTTTATCTCTTTTATTATCCGATGCATAAGATTTTTCAAAACCATTCGGCTCAACAAACTGTTTCTTTTGGTGCTTTTTTACAAGATAATACCAGTGTTTATCATCAAAATATACTCTACAATCAGGTTTTATAAGCTGGTAATCATAACTTAGAACAAATTCTGGACGATATTTTAATAATTCTCTATGGTTTTCTTGAGACATTTGGAAATGTATTACTAGCACTGATATAACAATACCAGATATATTACCATAGAAGCTTAACCAATCCCCCAAACTAGAATTCAAATATCTTGATATAAAAGATAAAACAACAGAAAATATTGGCCCTAACAAAATGATTAGTATGAATAAAAAGATGAATGTTTTAAAGTTTTCCTTGAAATATTTAATCATTCTTCTCCTCCTCAAAAATCTACTCCTTCCCCAAACTCTCTCACACTATTCGGCTCATTACTAAACACCGTCACATGCCCCATTTTACGGTTGTGTTTGGCTTCTGCTTTGCCATAAAGGTGGAGGTGGGCGCTAGGGTTTTGGGAGACATATTCCTTAGCTTGCTGGACGTGCTGGCCGAGGACATTGAGCATGACGGCTGGAGCATGGAGGTGAATTTCTGGAAGCGGGGCGCCGAGCACACCCAAGATATGGGTATCAAATTGTGAAAAGTTGCAGGCTTCGATGGAATAGTGTCCCGAGTTGTGGGGGCGCGGAGCAATTTCATTGACGATGATGTCATCAGACGTCGCAAACATTTCCACGCAGAGGGTGCCTGAAAGATTGAGTTTTTTGGCAATTTGCACCGCCATACTCTTAGCTTTCTCAGCTAATTGATTTGAGATACGGGCTGGGACAATGGTTTTTGAGAGGATGTTGTTGCGGTGGATATTTTCCTGAACAGGAAAAACCGTCACGTCCTTGCCATTGCCTGACACGATGACCGAGATTTCAAGGTCAAAGTCTACAAACTCTTCCAAGACACACTCAGCAGAGTTTGCTAATTGGCTAGCGGCAGCTAAATCGTCCTGTGATTTAATAACGACTTGACCGTGACCATCGTAACCACCTGTGGCTGTTTTCAAAACGTAAGTCTTGCCCAGATCCAAATCTTCCAAATCCAGACTGGAAGTCACCACTTTGTAAGGGGCGACTGTCACATTGGCCTTGTTGGCGAGAAAGTCCTTTTCAAAGATTCGGTTTTGCGAAATGCGGAGCAAATCTGTGCCTTGAGGCAGCTGACCGTCCTTGACAACAGCATCGAGACCGTCTGCATCAACATTTTCAAATTCATAGGTGAGCACATCACAGCGCTCTGCTAATTGACGCAAAGCGTCCACATCATCGTAAGGCGCCACAATCATCTCAGACACATGCGAGGCAGGACAGTCCGCTGTCGGATCTAGCGTCACCACCTTGTGTCCCATATAAATAGCTGAAATCGCCATCATCTGCCCGAGCTGGCCGCCGCCGATAATTCCTATTGTCTTAGTTGAACTCATCTGTTGAAGCCTCCGCGATTTTTCCTTGTTCCTCTGCGAAATTTGCTAACGCTACTGCCAAGTCTTGGTCTTCAAGGGCTAGGATACGCAGAGCTGTCAGGGCAGCGTTGGTAGCTCCCGCTTCACCAATAGCCATGGTCGCCACAGGCACACCGCCCGGCATTTGTACAATAGAATAGAGTGAGTCCAAGCCGCTGAGGGCGCGTGATTTGACCGGCACACCAATAACAGGCAGCGTTGTTTTAGATGCCACCATACCCGGCAAATGCGCAGCCCCGCCGGCACCGGCGATGATGACTTTGATGCCGCGGCTGCGCGCTTCTTCAGCGTGCTTAAACATGAGATCAGGGGTACGGTGGGCAGAGACGACTTTTTTCTCATAAGCCACGTCGAACTTGTCTAATACTTGAGCTGTTTTTTGCATGGTTGCCCAATCGGATTTGGAGCCCATGATAATAGAAATAATTGGTTTCATAATAAGATACAAAGGGACGTTTCAGTTTACCGAAAATTTCCGTAGAAGTAAAATAATCCAGTGGATTATTTTAGCCTTGAGCCTTACAACCCAAATGCGAGAGGGAAAACTAACGACGACGCTTGCGTCTAGGCAGTTTTATCTTTTTTCCTAGGTCTTAGTCCCGTGTTCAGTTAGGCTAGCCAACTAAACTTTCCTTTCTTTAAGTTTAGGGATTTTACTTATTCCTTTTCTTTTTGTCAGTTATCTTAAGCTCTGGGGATGCAAGCAATCTGCCTTTGGCGTTCCATTGCTTATTTTCGAGCCAAAATGTCTCGAAAATCCCCCGCCACTAAGTCTAAACCGACTTGGTAACTTTCAGCACGGCGATAACTGACGAGTTTGGATCGCTTACACTCGCCCTTCTTTTTTAGTCTTTAATGGCTTTACTCCCGATATCAGTACGGTAGAATAGCCCTTCCGTCTTTTGTTCGGCAAGTTTGTTGTAAATTTTGTCCTGACAAGCTTTGACGCTGTCGGCTGTGGTGACCAGCATGTAGACGCGACCACCGTTTGACAAGAGTAGTTGGCTATTGCCATCAAACTTAGCCCCTGCATAGTAGGTGATAATGTCGCCATCAGTCTTTTCCGGCAAAGCCACACCTTTTTCGTAAGCCAGCGGATAGCCATCTGAAGCGACCACCACACCGAGGGTCACACCCGCGTCTAGCCAAGTGATGCCAGGCTCCTTACCAGCCAAAATATCCGTGATGTTCTGCGCAAAATCCGAAGTCAGGCGCGGCAGGATAATCTGAGTCTCGGGATCGCCAAAGCGGGAGTTGAACTCGATGACCTTAGGACCATCAGCGGTCAGGATAAGCCCCGCGTAAAGCACGCCAAGATAAGGACGCCCTTCCCTAATCATGCCTTCAAGCACTGACTTGACAATGCTGTCAACCGACTGGTCAATTACGCTTTGCGGTAGGTGGGGAACTGGTGCATAGGCCCCCATACCACCTGTATTTGGCCCCTTGTCGCCATCATAGGCACGCTTGTGATCCTGCGCCGCAGGCATGACATAGAACTTATCCCCATTGACAAAGGCAAAGAGGGAGAACTCCTCGCCATCAAGGAACTCTTCGATAACCACACGCGCACCAGACTCGCCGAACTTATTATCCAGCAGCATCTCGCGCGCTGCTTCGACCGCTTGCTCCACGGTTTCAGCCACGACCACGCCCTTGCCCAGCGCCAAGCCGTCCGCCTTCACGACGATTGGTGCCCCCTGCTTTTCGATGTAGGCCTTGGCTTCCTCAAAGTCGGTAAATGTGCCATAGGCTGCAGTCGGAACACCGTATTTGGCCATGATCGACTTTGCAAAATCTTTGGACCACTCCAGCTCCGCTGCTAATCTGGTTGGACCAAAAGCTTTGAGCCCAGCCTGATTAAAATCATCAACGATCCCAGCAGCTAGCGCATCATCCGGACCGATAAAAGTCCAAGCGATATCATTGTTCCTTGCAAAATCAATCAGCTTGGAATGTTCGGAAATTCCGATATTTACGATTTCCAAACCATCCAGCGTCATCCCATTATTGCCGGGCGCCACAAAGACCTGCTCAACCTGTGGAGACTCCAACAGTTTCCTCGCAATCGCATGCTCACGACCACCCGAACCAACAACCAAAAGTTTCATAGCTAAGATACCTCAAGATAAAACAATCACGAGTGCTTGCGCACCCAAATCAACAAACCACGCAAAAACCAGACGCTTTTTTACGAATTATGTAGGATTATTATAACATATTTGTTCGTCATTTTTATAGGAAAGAAAATTAAAAAATTCGCATGATGCGAATTTTTTATCTTTTAACAAGTATAACAGAGCGGCGCACATAACTATCTACCTCCGCAATCTTAAATCTTTTTTATTCTTCCTCAGGGTAGGTCATGCCCCATTCTCGGCGCAGCTGGGTCATGATGGTCATGACATCCTGTGTATAGTCCAGGTGCATGCTATCCTCGATACCTGCGACCGCCTTTTCCATATCGGCAACTTCGTAAGCTAGAGCCTTTGCGGTGTCTCCTGCTTCGATTACTTCTTGGTGGCCATCCTCGGTATAGGTAATGACTGCCTTTTGACCGCGCGGATACTCATAAAGTTCGACATAGCCCTTATCATAGGCGATGGTTCCCCGTTTGGGCTGCTTGGCGTGGAGGCTGAGAGTAACCGTTGCCATTTGACCTTGGTCATTAGTCAAAAGAATACCGACCTGCTCATCTACACCAGTTGGTGCCAGCTTAACCTGCGAAGCAATCTGGTTGGGGCTCGATGCCATAAACCAGCGGACAAAGGACAAAGCGTAGACGCCAATATCCAATAAGGCACCGCCGGCTAAATCACGACTAAAGAAACGATTGGTCATATCATAGTCTTTATAGCTACCAAAGTTCATCTGGATAAGCCTGAGTTCTCCCAATTTTCCCGAATTCACAATCTCTGATAATTGGCGGTAAATCGGCATGTGGAAAATCGTCATAGCTTCCGCCAAGATGACATGATTTTCCTCAGCCAAGCTAATAGCCTCCTCTAACTCTTCAGAGTTAAGGGTAATAGATTTTTCGCAGAGCACATGTTTCCCCTTAGCTAGAGCTTTGCGTAAAAAATTGATATGGGTATTGTGGGGCGTTGAGATATAGATAATATCAACATCTGGATCATCAAACACTTCGTCAATCTTGTCATAGACCTTCTCAATCCCATATTTTTCAGCGAAGGCCACGCCCTTTTCATAGGTGCGGTTAGCGACCGAGTAGAGTTTTCTGCCCTGAGTCTGCAAGGCTTGGGCTAGTTCGTTGGCAATGACACCCGTTCCTAAGGTTGCCCAATTATATTGCTTTGTTCCTGTCATAATAGTCTCCTAATCTTAAAACTCCAAAAAGCACCCAGTCTCTTGACCGAGTGCTTAATAATGATTATTCGTTAAATGATACGTGAACGTGATCGTAGTGGTTTTGAGTGACACTACCACGGTCAGGCATTTGGTTCCAAGTGTAGGCTGGTCCATAAATATTATTCACAGGTGAATAGAATTTTTGTTGATAAATCACGTATGAGATATCATAAGCATCCATGTTATCAATAGCGTACTGAGCTACTGCATCACCCTCCGCTGAGTATGGATCAACCATAACGTCTACAGCAAGACCTTTACCATGGTCTTGGGCGTCAGCACCTGTACGGTAACCACCAATATCAGTGATACCATATTGGTTAGCTACGTCATTAGCAAATGTCGCTGCTTGCGGTTGCATACCTGCCGTATTAACAGAAACAGTCTGTGCTTGTTGAGTAGCAGAAACCTGCTCAGCAGGTGCTGCATAAGTTTGCGCAACAGCCACCTCTTCCTGAGCCGCTTCAGATTCTGTTGTTTCTGCTACAACTGGCGCTTGGCTATCTTCTGAAGTCGCTGCTTCTGGAGCTGTCGCTGAAGCGTCTGTTGGTACAGCAGCCTGTCTAGCCATTGGTGCTTCTGAAACTGAAGAGGCAGTTGCGGCTGAAGGCTCTTGAGGAGCTTCTGATGATGTATAAGCAGCCACTTGAGCATCACCACTGGTTACTGAAGGATCAGCAGCCTCCGAATCAGTACCTGCTGCTACTTCTGCTGTAGAGTCAGATGAAGCAGTGCTATCACTTGCAGCTGAAACATCAGTGTTATCGATTGATGTTGTTGTACCATCGTTAGTTGTTACTTGGTTTGAGCTGAAGTCAACAGTTGTGGATTGGCCAGCTGCACCACTATCTGCTGATGGTTCAATAACTGCTGATGTCGCATTGTTATTAGCATCATAAGTCGCTGTAATAACAGTACCTGGCATGATCAAGTTAACGTTTGAAATTTGGTTAACCTTAGCCAAAGTATTGAGATCAACACCCATAGCTTGTGAAATCGTGCTAAGAGTATCGCCTGCTTTTACAACATAAGTACCTGTATTACCTTCATTAACGATATCTGATTGGATTTCTTCAACTGAACGAGGTGCCCATGATTGATCAGTGTTTTCATCGGCATTAGCATGGTTAGCTTGGCTAGCAGTAAAGATAGATAAAGCAAGTGTTGAAGCTAGCAACATTTTCTTTTTGAGTTTCATATATTATTCCTTTCCTAACAGTACCTCTCAGAGATTTTGTAGTTTCTAGGATAACAACTAATCTAAAATCACTTATCCACTTAAAACTATTATGAGGCACTCACCTCTTTTGCCGACCAAGTCAGACATGGAGGGTAACTAAAACTGTTACGATAACTATCGTATCATAGAATTATTAAAAATCAAGGCGTATGATCCTGCTTAATCAAAGTATATTCCAAGTGTAACACTTGTAATATCTGAAAAAGAACTTATAGGGTTTCCCTCGCCTTTCACCCTTTTATTATACAAAATAAAAGTAAACTTCAACTTAATATCTGACCAATTTTATCCTACTTTGACCACCTTTTAAGCCTATAAAAACACCCAATGATAATTGAGTGTTTGACTGATACTTTTAATGTCTAAAATGACGAACTCCTGTGAAGACCATGGCAATTCCGTATTTATCCGCCGCATCGATGACTTCTTGGTCACGCACCGAACCACCTGGTTGGATGATTGCCTTGATGCCTGCAGCTGCAATTTCTTCAACATTATCAGCAAAGGGGAAGAAAGCATCACTGGCAAGAACTGCCCCATCAAGACGATCCGCTGCCTGTTCCAGAGCAATCTTAACTGCTCCAACTCGGTTAGTCTGACCCGGACCAACTCCGAGTGTCATATGATCGTTAGCGACTAAAATCCCATTTGACTTAACGTATTTGATGGCTTTCCAAGCGAATTCAAGCGCTGTTTGTTCCTGGTCACCAGGCTGACGCTTGGTAACAACCTTCCAGTCAGCTGGATTTTCCTTGACCACATCTTGGTTTTGTACCAATATACCGCCGACAACACCGGTATACTCTGCCTCTACTTCGCTGGCTTCTTGAGCGTCAAAAGGCAATACCAAAATGCGGAGGTTTTTCTTTTTAGTTGTAAGAATTTCAAGCGCTTCATCTGAATAAGACGGTGCAATGATGATTTCTAAGAAAATGCTATGCATTTTTTCAGCGGTAGCCGCATCCACTTCACGGTTGAGCACAACAATACCACCGAAAATAGAAACGGGGTCAGCCGCATAGGCATTGTCCCAAGCGCCTTCAATCGTGTCAGCCTGACCAATACCGCAAGGGTTCATGTGCTTGAGGGCAACGACAGTCGGACGATCCGTAAAATCACGAATAATGCGGATAGCCGCATCAGCGTCACGAATATTATTGAAAGAAAGCTCTTTACCATTAAGCTGTTTAGCTGAGGCAATAGAATACTCGGTCGGAATCGCAGACTGATAGAAATCCGCATCCTGCTGAGGATTTTCACCGTAGCGCATAGGCTGTTTGAGGTCGTAGGTAAAGGTCAGCTTTTCAGGCTTGGTTTCACCCACTTGCGCTGTGAAATAATCGGCAATCAGTGCATCATAAGCTGCTGTATGACGATAAACCTTGGCTGCCAAGCGTTGACGTGTTTCATAAGTTGTCTCCCCAGCTTCTTTAAGTTCATCAAGAACCACTGCATAATCCCTAGGATCCACGACAACCGTGACACTAGCATGATTTTTCGCAGCCGAACGGAGCATAGACGGACCACCGATGTCAATATTTTCTACAGCATCGGCATAGGTCGCATCTGGTTTAAGGATAGTCTCCTTGAAAGGATAAAGATTGACCACTACGAGGTCGATGAGCTCAATATGATTGTCTCTTGCAGCCTGCAAATGGCTATCCAAGTCACGGCGAGCCAAAAGACCTCCATGAATCTTAGGATGCAGGGTCTTGACACGGCCATCCATCATTTCAGGAAAACCAGTCACATCGTCAATGGCAATCGTAGCTACACCTGCATTATCAAGGACTATTTTCGTACCGCCAGTTGAGATAATATCCCAACCGAGTTTTTTAAGTTCTTGGGCAAACTCTACGATGCCCGCTTTATCTGAAACGCTGATAAGTGCGCGTTTGTTGGTCATGATTTCTCCTTTAGTTCCATCTTTTTCGCTTGTCTTTTTCATCACTTTTCTTCCACTCCCAACTCTCTCAGAACATCTGGATACAACTGATACTCAGCCGCATGGATCCGAGCTTCAAAGGTTTCAATGGTGTCATCTGGTAGGCGCGGCACACGAACTTGTTTGATAACTTTGCCCGTATCAACTCCACTGTCCACCCAGTGAACGGTCACGCCGCTCTCAGAAACACCAGCCTGCCAAGCATCTGCAATCCCGTGCGCACCAGGAAATTCCGGCAAATAGGCTGGATGAATGTTAATAATGCGACCTTCATAGGAGGTCAGCAGAGTTTCACCGACAATTTTCATGTAACCAGCGAGGACAATCAAATCAATCTGATGCTGCTCCAAGAGTTCCAAAATAGCGGTTTCATAGTCTGCCTTATTGTTGAATTCCTTAAGTTCAAAAGCGTAGGACAGAACATCTAGGTTCTGCGCCCGTTTAAGCACATAGGCATCCCGATGATCCGAGAAGAGAAATTCAACTGGGAAGTTTTCGGCAATCACCTGAAAATTTGAACCGTTGCCCGAAGCAAAGACTGCAATCTTTTTACTCATTATTTGATCACCACACTAGCATCAGTTTTGGCCACAATGCGTCCCAGCTCATAGACAGGCTCATCTAGTAATTCCTTGATACGGTCGACCTTGTCAGGACTAACCGCCAGCATCAGGCCGATACCCATGTTGAAGATTTCAAACATTTCTTGGTGTTTGATCTCACCATATTTTTCAAGAGCCTTGAAAATTGGTAGAACAGGAACTTTGACTTCTTCAATCTCAGCAGCCAAATGATCACCAAACATACGAGGGACATTCTCGACAAATCCTCCGCCTGTGATATGGGCAATCCCATTGACTAAGCCTTCCTTAATCAGAGGCAGTACTGACTTAACATAAATCCGTGTTGGCTCAAGCAGGACTTCTTTAAGTTTTTTACCTTCTAACTCCGGTAGTTTCTCCTCACCGGTATAGTCCGCAAAGACACGACGAACCAGAGAATAGCCATTTGAATGAATACCGCTGGAGGCTAGACCAAGCAGAATATCACCTTCCTTGACCTTTGACCCATCAATGATTTGAGATTTTTCAGCAATGCCAACCGCAAAACCCGCCAAATCGTAGTCATCTTGACCATACATACCGGGCATTTCAGCCGTTTCCCCACCGATGAGGGCCGTACCAGCCTGTACACAGCCTTCAGCGACACCCGCAACAACTTGCTCCAGCTTAGCTGGCTCATTTTTACCGGTAGCTACATAGTCCAGAAAATAGAGGGGCTCAGCACCTGCAGCAATGATGTCATTGACACACATGGCAACACAGTCCTGACCGATGGTATCGTGCTTATCATATTTAATGGCCAGCATGAGCTTGGTTCCGACACCATCTGTTCCCGATATGAGAACAGGCTCTTTAACACCAGTCGTCGTCAAATCAAACATACCACCAAAGCCCCCAAGAGCTCCCATGACACCCAGACGCTCTGTGCGTGCGACATGTTTTTTGATACGCTCGACCACTTCATAACCAGCTTCAACATCAACACCCGATTGAGCGTAAGCATTCTTTGTCATAATTTTCCTTTCTTATTTTCATGACTGATAGCAGCCAATCACTTATTTGTTTCTCTTAGAAAAAACTTGTCTTCTCTTTCAGACTTTGACGATAACGCTCCTCATAATCATACAGCGGCGTTGGATAATCACCATCAAAATAAGCGACGCAAAGACCACCATTGGGCGCATCTGTCTTCAACCCAACCGATTCAATCAAGCCTTCCTTAGACAAGTAGGTTAGACTATCTGCACCGATGATTTGACGAACCTCCTCAACACTATGATTAGCTGAGATAAGCTCTTTTCGATCTTGAATATCGATACCATAAAAACATGGATAAGCCAAAGGTGGGCTGGCAATAGCCACATGGACTTCTGCTGCTCCTGCTTCACGGAGGAGCTGTACAATCCGGCGGCTGGTTGTTCCACGAACAATGGAATCATCGATCATAACTACGCGCTTTCCTTTAACCACACCAGATACAGCAGAGAGCTTCATGCGCACCCCTTGCTCACGCAATTCCTGAGTCGGCTGGATGAAGGTTCTTTGCGTATACTGATTTTTGATCAGCCCCATTTCATTTGGTAGGCCAGATTCTTCTGAAAAGCCCATAGCTGCCGATAAGGAAGAATTAGGAACACCAACGACAATATCCGCCTGCTGATGAAACTCTTGAGCTAGACGCTTACCCATGTGTTTACGAGCCGTATGGACATTAACCCCCGCAATCGTCGAATCAGGACGGGCAAAATAGATATACTCCATAGAGCAAATAGCTAACTGAGTATCTGTCGTATAAGTATCGTATTGAATACCGCTATCATCAATGATAATTATCTCTCCAGGATTGACATCCCTAACCCACTGAGCACCGACAACCTCAAAAGCACATGTCTCAGAAGACACCACCCAAGCGCCATTCTTCATACGCCCAATGGACAAGGGACGAAAGCCATTAGGATCCAGAGCTGCTATCAGTTTATCCTCAGTTATGAGCAGATAGGCAAAACCACCTTTAATAGTATTAAGCGCTTCTTTAACCTTATCAATAAAGTTAGTCTGCTGGCTATGACGAATCAGATGGATCAAAATCTCACTATCTGAAGTACTAGAAAAGATAGCTCCCTTCTCCTCTAACTCCCTACGTAGAGTCTGAGCATTGGTCAGATTACCATTGTGAGCCAAGCCAAGATCTCCATCATGAAAACGGAAATAAAATGGCTGAATATTATCAATACTGGCTTCACCAGCCGTAGCATAGCGAACATGCCCAATAGCAGCCGAACCTTCAAGCTTTTCGAGGTCATACGGATCCCTAAAAACCTCTGATAACAAGCCTGTATTACGATGCCGCTTTAATCGACCATCTGCATTGGACAAGATACCAGCACCTTCTTGCCCTCGATGCTGGAGACTGTGAAGACCAAAATAAGTCACTTGAGCGGATTGTGGATGACCCCAAATCCCAAAAATACCGCACTCTTCATTGAGTGATTTCACTTCATATGTCATAGTTTTTTGCCTTTTTCATTTCTAGGGAAAACTCCCAGTCATTTCTTAGTAAAATAGTTGACTGCTGATGCAAAAAGTTTTTGATCTTTCTTACCAGGAATATTCTGGAAAAGCCCCTCTTCATAACGTTCTGAATGTCCCATCTTACCAATAATTTGTCCATTTTTGCTGGTAATCCCTTCGATCGCATAGTAAGAACCATTAGGATTATAACGAGAGTCTACCGTTGCCCTACCATCAAAATCAACATACTGACTCCAAATCTGACCATTATCACGAAGCTCAGCAAACTCCTCAGCACTGACAACAAATTTTCCTTCACCATGTGAGACTGCAATAGTATGAATATCACCCACCTCTACACCAGCCAGCCACGGCGAGTTGGTATTAACAATACGAGTTTCAACCATTTTAGCCACATGTTGGTTAGAATCATTATAAAAGAGAGTAGGGCTACTTGAATCAACAGCGTCAAAGTTTCCATATGGTAACAAGCCTGATTTGACAAGAGCCTGAAAACCATTACAAATGCCAATAATCAAACCACCCCGGGCAATAAAGTTGTCAATCGCTTGACTGACCTTAGCATTAAGGAGAATATTGACAATAAACTTAGCAGACCCATCTGGCTCATCAGCAGCAGAGAAACCACCCGCAAAGAAAAGGATGTTAGCTTTATCGATATGATCAACCATAATATCAACAGAACGTTCAATCGCTTCAGCATCCAAGGTTACAAAGGGCACCATATTAACGATTGCCCCTTCCTTTTCAAAAGCTTTGGCAGAATCATACTCAGAGTTTGTTCCCGGAAAGACAGGAATATAAACTACTGGCTTAGCAACTACTGATGGATTGACAGCTATGTCATGAGTAGTAACAGCAGGCAAATCAGCCACTGGAGCGTCTTGCTCAAACTCAGTTGGATAAACAGTATCAAGCTTGCCTTCAAATGCAGCAAGCAACTTATCACCAGACAGCTTGACAGAATTAACAGTTAGGTTGAAATCCTCAGTAGTTTGACCCAGTTTAATGGCTCCCTCTATCTCTTCAAAAGAAGTAAAGACGAATCCACCTAATTGTCCCGTCAAAATCGAATCAACTTCATCGACCATGACACGAGCACCCAAACGATTACCAAAGCTCATCAAAGCGAGACTTTCCATAAGCCCGCCATACTTGACTGCCGATAGGGCTGTGAGATTATGATCACTCTGAATGTCAGACAAGGTTTTTAAATTTTCCTTGATACCTGCAAAGTCAATCTCTTTAGATAAATCAAAGCCTGGTAGATAATAGATGGTTTCACCAGCAGCCTTAAATTCTGGTGAGTAAACTCTAGTCACATCTGCTGTTGTCACACCAAAAGCCACTAATGTAGGAGGTACTGTCAATTCCTCAAATGTCCCAGACATAGAATCCTTACCACCGATAGATGGCAGACCTAATTGTATCTGTGCCTCAATAGAACCTAGCAAAGCTGCCACTGGCTGACCAAAGCGCTCTGCTTGCTTATCCATGCGTTGGAAGTATTCTTGATACGAAAAGCGAGCCTTAGACCAATCAGCGCCTGTCGCCGCTAAACGAGCTGTCGCTTCAATAACCGCATAAGCTGCCCCATGATAAGGTGACCACTCAGCCAAATAAGGATGATACCCCTGGGCCATCACAGAAGCGGTCTTGGTTACACCATGACGCACAGGTAATTTCTGAACGGAACTCTCAGCTGGTGTCACTTGATAACGACCTCCTAGAGGCTGATTGACAGTCGAACGACCAACAGAGCTATCAAAAATCGTTTGTAAACCTTTTTGACTGGCATGATTAAGATTTGACAATACTGTCAAGGTATCTCCCTCAAGATGATCAATGTCTGTTTTCCTTTGCTCAGGAAGATTAACAGAACTGTCAACCACTTTAGCATCAACCTTGACACGAACCCCATTAGTATCCAAGAAAGAACGCTCTAAGTCTACAATGGTCTGACCCTTCCATTGCATGACGAGATTTGGCCTTTCCGTAACTTTAGCCACGACAACTGCATGAATATTTTCCTTAGCACAAGCCTCTACAAATGTATCCGCATCTGCAGGACGAACAACTACCGCCATGCGTTCTTGAGACTCAGAAATCGCAATTTCCGTTCCGTTAAGCCCAGCATACTTGAGTGGTACTTTATCCAAATCAATTTCAAGACCAGCAGCCAATTCACCAATGGCTACACAAACACCACCAGCACCAAAGTCATTAGATTTTTTGATCAAGCGTGTCACATCTCCATTGCGAAACAAGCGTTGAATCTTACGTTCCTCAATAGCATTACCCTTTTGAACTTCAGCTCCTGCTGTCTCAACAGAAGTGACTGTTTGAACCTTCGAAGATCCAGTAGCTCCGCCGATACCATCGCGACCTGTCTTACCACCCAGTAAAATAATCACATCCCCAGGCTCAGGCTTTTCACGAACTACATTCTCTTTAGGGGCTGCACCAACAACTGCTCCCAGCTCCATCCGCTTAGCAACAAAACCTGGGTGGAAGTATTCTTTAACATAAGTAGTCGCCAAACCAATCTGATTCCCATAAGACGAATAACCATGCGCTGCTGTTTTAGAGATAACCTGCTGAGGCAATTTCCCTTCTCGAGTATCTGTCACAGCAGCTGTAATATCCCCAGCACCTGATATTCGCATAGCTTGATAGACATAAGAGCGTCCTGACAATGGATCCCGAATAGCCCCTCCGATACAAGTTGCTGCCCCACCAAAAGGCTCAATTTCGGTCGGATGATTGTGAGTTTCATTTTTAAACATTAAAAGCCAAGGTTCTTTGACACCATTGACATCTACCTCGATCTCAACTGAACAAGCATTAATTTCATCAGAAACTTCCATATCATCCAAACGACCATTTGCACGCTCATAGCGACCAAAAATCGTCGCCATATCCATCAAGGTCTCAGGCTTCTCCTCACGTCCCAGTTCACGGCGCATAGCCAAATACTTGTCATAGGTCGCCTGTAGCTGCTCCTGGAATTGTGATTCTGAAAAATCAATAGCCTGCAATTCTGTCTCAAAGGTCGTATGACGGCAATGATCAGACCAGTAGGTATCCAATACCTTAAGCTCAGTCTCAGTTGGCACGCGCCCAATTTCCTTGTAATAGTCTTGAATAAAGAGTAGGTCTGCCACTTCCATAGCCAGACCCTCTTGACTCTTGTACCTAGCAAAATCATCCGCACTGTAATCTTCAAAGAAATCCAAGTAAGGAATCGTCTCTGTAGCATTTGAAAAATCATATAAGACAATTCCCTCGTCAATATTTTTAAAACGAGAATCAACAGGATTGAGAAGATAGCTTTTGACAGCTTCCAACTCCTCTACAGCAATATCCTTGTTAAGCAAATAAAGCTGAGCCGTATAAACTTGGCTCTCTTCATTTCCACCTAATAATAACAATGCTTCCTTGGCACTAGCAGCACGCTGATCAAACTGACCTGGAAGTGACTCAATAGCAAAATAAGCGTGATTGCCTAAGATATCGGCCATTTCTTGCTCATTCAAAAGCTGGTCTGTCACCAGCTCAGAAAATACACGTTCTTCAGCTCTGCTTAATAAATCCTCAGGGATATTAAAAACATCATAGACCTGAACAAGACGAAGAGTACTCAAAGTCTTCAGCTGCAAATGATGCCTTAATTCACGAACAAGGGATTCCGCCTTCCCTTGAAAATTGTCTTTCTTCTCTACAAAAATACGTTTATCCATTGTTAAAATCCTTATATCTCCGCTAGACCTGCTACTTCAAGGTTTGCAACTTTTCCCAAACAAGCTGATAAACATCAGTAATATTTCCTAGATCTCGACGAAAGACATCCTTATCCATATGATGTCCCTCGTCATCCCAAAGTCGACAGTTATCTGGTGAAAACTCATCAGCTAAAATGATTGTGCCATCCTTATCAAAACCAAACTCTAACTTGAAATCAACCAAAGTTAGACCAATTTGCTTAAACCAATCACTTAAAAGTTCATTGATGCGACGTGTCTCCGTCTTCAAAAAAGAAATCACCTCATCATCAGCAATCTTCAAAAATTTGACATGCTCATCATTGATAAAAGGATCATCGAGATCATCATTCTTATAATAAAACTCAACAATAGGTTCCTCTAATACAATACCTTCATCTATACCAAATCGCTTAGCAAAGGAGCCTGCAGTGACATTTCTAAGAACAACTTCTAAAGGAATAATCGTTACCTTTTTATTCAACTGTTCAGTTTCCGACAGTTGCTTGATAAAATGGGTTACCACACCAGCTTGATTCAGCTGGCTAAAAATAAAAGATGAGATAGCATTGTTTAGTACACCTTTACCTACAATAGTCTCCTTACGAGCACCATTTAACATAGTAGCCTGGTCTTTATAAACTGACACAATCTCATTCTCATCATCCGTTGTATAAATATCTTTAGCCTTACCAGTATAAACCAACTCTTTTTTCACTAAAATGTTCGCCTTTCACTTTTTATTATACCAAAGTTTATCACAACGAATAATTAATTTCAATTATTCGTTTACAATATTATGTTATTTTTTAAAAACATTCGGTTTTTATTGTAAAAAAGAAAATATAAATCAATAGTCCAAAAAACTAACAGCAATAATTCACTACTCTACCAAAGCATCCAAACTAAAAACAAAAAAGAGCTTGGAAACTCCTGTCCCAGTCCCAAGCTCTTTCTCATTTATAATCGATTTTCTAAATAATCTAGCATATCGCCAAGTTTAACAATTTCTTCAATATCATCATCTGGAATCTCAAGTGAAAATTCATCCTCTAAATTAATAACAAACTCCATCAAATCTATAGAATCAACGCCTAGTTCATCCTTGAGATTAGTTTCTTCACTAACTTCAAAAGTCTCCTGATGCATTTGTTCCTTAATCATCCGACCAATAATCGTAAAAATTTCTTGTCGCGTCATTTTTCCTCCTCACCTATTTAGAAAATTCATCAACAATTTTAGGAACAACATCATTTTTTAACATACTACGCACCTGCTTGATAGTATAGTAAACTGCATTAGCATCACTTGATCCATGACACTTGACAACAGGTGCCTGTAAACCAATCAAAACAGCACCGCCAGCAGAAGAGTAGTCCATTACACCACGTAGACTGTAGAGACTATCCTTCATCAAGAAAGCCCCAAGTTTCGTCTTGATGCCACCTTCTTTAATAACTGATTTGAGAGTCTGTAAAATAGACAAACCAGTTCCCTCAATAGTTTTCAAAACTGCATTACCTGTAAAACCATCAGCAACTACAACATCAGCAACCCCATTGAGTAACTCACGCGCCTCAATATTCCCAATAAAATTAATTGAGGGTTCTTCAGATAATAAACCAAAAACTTCCTTGCGTAAAGGATCTCCCTTGGTCGCTTCTGTCCCATTATTTAAAAGACCCACACGAGGACGCTCAATGCCACGTACAGCTTCTGCATAATAAGATCCTAAAATAGCATATTGATGCAGGTGAGCAGCGGAATTCTCAGCATTCGCCCCTAAATCAAGCATATCAAATCCCTTACCGTCCATTGTTGGCAATGTAGAGAGTAAAGCTGGACGATCAATCCCCTTGATGCGCCCAACAACGAATAAACCAGCTGCCAAAAGAGCACCTGTATTACCAGCAGAAATCAAAGCATCTGCCTCTTGATCACTGACCGCTTGAGCACCTAATACCATAGAAGCCTGCTTTTTCTTTCGAATAGATCTAACCGGCTCATCATCAGAATTAATCTTTTCATCTGTATGAATCACCTCAACACGTTCATCAACAGTCAAGTATTCATTGATTTTTGATTCATTCCCGTACAATCTCACCTTAATATCTTGAAACTCTTCTAACGCCTTGTTAACACCCTCTATGATAGCTTGTGGGGCATTATCGCCACCCATAGCATCAATAGCAATTGTTCTCATACCTACCCTCCTTAATCACATCAAAAATTTCGCTCATGTATTATAGCATAATGCCCCTGCAAATGCACCCTGACCATAAATTAAAATCAAACTCCATTATATACTTAAAAACAGTGCCATATTTATAGTCACTGTTTCAAAACAAAAGATGCCTAACTAACTTTTTGAGATCATCTCATAATATCTCCCCACTTAGCAAGATCATCAATGAATTTTTTAGACTTCAAATGGATACCAACATAATTATCGTAAATATCATCCAAAAATAATCGCAACTTCTTTTTCATTCCATCCTGGATAGAAATCGTTTGTAACTCCTCAAAAGAAACTGACTGAAAGCGATCTAAAAGATAAGGAACATTAGGATCCAGGTGACTTCTTCTATCATCCCTATCATAATGCTCCGGACACAATAATCCAGAGTATTGATAGGAAAAATCAAACCGCTGACCGACACGATGGCAAAAAACACAATCATGAAAATTAAGCTGAACACCAAAACGATCAAGCACTTGTAATTCAAAAATATTAGTTAGTATCTCATAATCCAATCCTTGCTCCATCAGCTCCAAAGTTTTCAATAAAAAGACAAAGAGTTGAGGATCATAAGTCCCATCAGCAATAGCAACATCTACTAGAGATACAATATAACTCGCATAAGACAAAACAAAGATATCCTGATTAATCGATTTAAAAGTCTCAACCTCACGATAATCATCAATATAGGATAGACCGTCATCATTAATTTTCATGATAAACTCAGCAACAGTTAAGGGTTGTATCACGGAAGCTAACTTAGATCGACTAACATGCTTAACAAAGAACATCCGCTTACCAGCCCCTTCCGTAAAGATTTTAACCAACTTATCATCCTCACGATAATTACGATTAAAAAGGACTATCCCTCGTGATTCTTTAGTCTGCATAGGCTTCCATATACTCTTTGAGCCGCTTCATCGCTTCCTTAATGGTTTCCATACTAGCTGCATAAGATATACGAAGATATCCCTCACCATATTGGCCAAAAGCCACACCAGGAATCATAGCTACAGCCTTTTGATGAGCAAAAACTTTCAAAAATTTAAAAGAATCCTGACCAGCAGAGACTGGAATTTTTGCAAATATATAAAAAGCACCAGTAGGTTTAATAATCTTGAAGTTCATTTCCTCCATCTTATCAATAATATAATCACGACGCTTAATATATTCTTTTTTCATTAGTAGAGCATCATTTTTCCCAGCCGTAAGAGCTTCAATCGCAGCAAATTGAGCATTAGTTGTTGCTGCCGTCACCAAGTACTGATGGCTCTTAATTAATTGAGCAGTTATTGACTCAGGTGCAAATATAAAACCAATTCGCCAACCTGTCATAGCATGAGATTTAGATAAACCATTAATAATAATCGACTGGTCATGAAGATATTCACCAATAGAAACATGACTGTCATCAGTATAAGTAAGCTCAGAGTAAACCTCATCGCTAATGACAAAAATGTTATACTTCCTTAAAACATCTGCGAAAGCCTTAATTTGCTCACGTGAATAAGTGACACCAGTAGGATTAGTCGGATAATTCAAAAGTACCGCTTTAAGCTTATCCCCCTGCTCAATAATTGCTGTCTCCAACTGATCAGGCGTTAAAACAAAATCATTAGCTGTCGTATCAATTTCAACAATTTTAGCGCCCACAAGGTTAACAATAGGCTCATAACCAGGATAAGCAGGAGCTGGTAGCAAAACCGTATCACCAGGCTCTAAAATAGCTGATAAAGTTGCAGAAAGTGCTTCAGTCGCTCCAATAGTTACCAAAATCTCAGATTCTGGTTTATAAGTTAAATGATACTTTTCTCTGACAAAATCAGCTGCTGCCTGGCGTAATTCCAACAAACCAGCCATACCAGTATAGTGACTCTGATTAGCATCAATAGCCGACTTTGCTGCTTCCTTAACATGATCCGGAGTCGTAAAATCAGGTTCTCCCAAGGTCAGCTTTAAAATACCCGGAACAGATGAAATTGACTGATCAAACTGACGGATTAAAGACACTTCAATTTTATCCAGATTTTTATTAAAACGTTTTGTTAAATCCATGGTCTATACCTCACAAAGATGTTACCTTCTATTATACAGCAATTTCAAATAAAAAGAAAAAGAGGTAGAACCCCCTCTATAAAATCAATAATTATCTTGCAACTTCAAGTTCAAATAATGGAGAAAGTGGACGTTTTTCATGAATACGAATAATAGCATCAGCAATCAAGTCAGCAATAGAAATCTGCTCGATTTTATCAATCAGACGCTCTTTCGACATCGAAATAGTATCCAAAACAACTAATTTTTTAATCGCAGAATTTTCAATATTATCAAGCGCTGGACCAGATAAAACAGGATGTGTACAAGATGCATACACTTCTGTAGCACCAGCATCGGCTAAAGCATTCGCAGCGTGACAAATAGTTCCAGCAGTATCAATCATATCATCTATCAGAATACAAATCTTACCTTCAACATTTCCGATAATATTCATAACTTCACTAGTATTCATTTTATCAACACTACGACGCTTATCAATAATAGCAATCGGCGTACGGAGATATTGAGATAATTTACGTGCACGGGTCACACCACCATGGTCTGGACTCACCACAACCACGTCCTCCCCTTCAAAACCTTGACGAAGGAAATAATCTGCAATTAACGGCGCTCCCATCAAATGATCGACAGGAATATCAAAAAAACCTTGAATTTGAGCAGCATGCAAGTCAACTGTCAATAAGCGATCGACACCCGCAACCTCAAGCATATTGGCTACAAGTTTTGAAGTAATAGGCTCGCGTGAACGAGCTTTACGATCCTGACGAGCATAACCATAGTAAGGAATAACCACGCTAACAGATTCAGCACTAGCGCGCTTAAGTGCATCCACCATAATTAAAATTTCCATCAAATTACTATTAACAGGCGAACTCGTTGACTGTAATATAAAAACATGATGGCCCCGGATAGATTCTTCAATATTAACTTGAATCTCACCATCAGAAAATTCACGAACAGTAGCCCTACCAAGAGGAATGCCAATAGAATCAGCAACCTTCTCAGCCAGATCCTGATTTGATGACAAAGCAAACAACTTCAGATTATTAAATGACATGACTTCCTCCAAAAATTTCTCCCACTAATATTCTACCGTTTTTCTACCATATTTTCAATTTAAAGTCATATAACAAAAAGAGAGCAAATTTGCTCTCTTCTTAACTCTATTATTGGTAGATATAATATACTGAACCCCAATATCCAGAAGATGGATTGAAAGTTCCACGATAATTACCAACAGACATATTACCATTGAAATTAGATTCACTAACCTGAATAGCATTAGCATTTTGAACAGAAGTAACGACCGCAACGTGACCATAGCCTCCACCATCACTTGGCCAAACAGCAATAGCACCCTCACGAGGAGTAGAACCTATAGTGTGACCAGCGGCTTGTGCACTAGCACCCCATTGATTAGCATTACCCCAATTATTTCCAACCCATGAAAGTTGAGCCTTAACACCCCAAGTACATTGACCTACAGGATATGTATTTGGACCACTTGCTACGGCAGAACGAACTCGAGCAGCAGGCTTACTTACAGCTGCAGTAGCAGTACTTCTAGCTGGAGCTTGAGTTTGAGACGCAGATTTAGGTTGCTCACCTGCTTGTGAATTAGCAGTAGTTGGTGCTTGACTTGCAGCATCTGATGCTGAAGTTTCAGCAGTAGCAGAATCATCAGTTGATGCTGCTTGTTTATCTTCTTGAACAGACTCAGACTCAGCCACTGATTCTGATTGAGCAACAGCAGCTTCTGAAGCAGCAATAGCTTCAGATTCTGATTGTGATGCTGCAACACTAGCAGCCTCACTCTCAGAAGTAGCTTTTTCAGCAACTAAAGCTTCTTTACTAGCTTGAGCATTAGCAATTTCAGTAGCTAATGCTGCCTGTGCAGCCTCTAAGTTAGCTTGTTGATTAGCAAGTTCAATTTGATTAGCAGCAACAACAGCTTGACTTGCAGAAACCTGATTAATTGCTGCCTGATTTGCAGTTTGCTTAGCCTCAAGAATTGTCTTGTCAGCTTCTTGTTCAGCTAATTGTGCCTGGCTCGCAGAAACAATTTCATGAATAGAAACAACTCGACTAATCGCATCAGAAATAGATTTAGAATTCAAAATAGTATTCACATAATTTGAAGAAGTACTATTTTTCTGAGCATTACGAGCTTGAGATTCAATTGACTCATTCCTAGCAACAATTTTTTCAGACAAACCTTGAATTTGTGATGACAAAGTTCCTGCTTGAGCCTGCAAAGTATCATTTTGTGCTTGGAGTTCAGCTCCTTGACCAGCTAAGATTGACTGTTGCCCCTGAATAAGCAATGATTGGGCACTAGCAGCTTCAGACTGAGCAGATAGATTATTAATAATAGCATCTTGACCGGCAATAGCAGTATCATAGTCATCTGCATTTACATGCGCAGTAGTTGCTAATGCAACCCCACTAAGTAGTACTGTCGATAAAATACGTTTTTTCATACTTGATTATTACTCCCATCTTTATATAAGACCACTCTATTATAGCAAAAAAAAAAGCCTGTTGATTACAGGGGTATTACAATTCATTTAAATACAAATAATTAATATTAAAAGACGGAGAATGGGGGATTCGAACCCCCGCGTCAGTTTCCCGACCTAACGATTTAGCAAACCGTCCTCTTCAGCCTCTTGAGTAATTCTCCAAAATAGTCCGTACGGGATTCGAACCCGTGTTACCGCCGTGAAAAGGCGGTGTCTTAACCCCTTGACCAACGGACCATTATATGGGCACAAGTGGACTCGAACCACCGACCTCACGCTTATCAGGCGTGCGCTCTAACCAGCTGAGCTATGCGCCCAAGCATTACTGCTCAGTATATAATAATCTTTATTATTATAAAAGCGGGTGACGAGAATCGAACTCGCGACAACAGCTTGGAAGGCTGTAGTTTTACCACTAAACTACACCCGCATTTAATAAAAATGGCGCGAGACGGAATCGAACCGCCGACACATGGAGCTTCAATCCATTGCTCTACCAACTGAGCTACCGAGCCAACCTATAATAATTGCGGGAGCAGGATTTGAACCTACGACCTTCGGGTTATGAGCCCGACGAGCTACCTAACTGCTCCATCCCGCGATAAGTAAAGGAGGATGTGGGATTCGAACCCACGCACGCTGTTACACGCCTGACGGTTTTCAAGACCGTTCCCTTCAGCCAGACTTGGGTAATCCTCCAAATATTATAATATGGACCTTGTAGGACTCGAACCTACGACCGCTCGGTTATGAGCCGAGTGCTCTAACCAGTTGAGCTAAAGGTCCAGTATCCATAATATATATAGCGGCGAAGGGGATCGAACCCCCGACCTCCCGGGTATGAACCGGACGCTCTAGCCAGCTGAGCTACACCGCCATATCGGGAAGACAGGATTCGAACCTGCGACCCCTTGGTCCCAAACCAAGTGCTCTACCAAGCTGAGCTACTTCCCGTATATGTATGCACCCTAGAGGAGTCGAACCTCTAACCGCCTGATTCGTAGTCAGGTACTCTATCCAGTTGAGCTAAGGGTGCCCCTTAGAAATGCCGAGAACCGGAATCGAACCGGTACGAAGGTTACCCTTCGCAGGATTTTAAGTCCTGTGCGTCTGCCAGTTCCGCCACCCCGGCCAATCCTCAAGCGAACGACGGGATTCGAACCCGCGACCCCCACCTTGGCAAGGTGATGTTCTACCACTGAACTACGTTCGCAAATGCCGGCTACATGACTTGAACACGCGACCCTCTGATTACAAATCAGATGCTCTACCAACTGAGCTAAGCCGGCCTATTATGATGCGGGTTAAGGGACTTGAACCCCCACGCCGT
>NZ_JBZFUI010000011.1:0-8963 GCF_058314295.1 Streptococcus sp. ALY_208
CTTCATAAAATCGGAAAATCTTATGAAGAATTCAAACATGAGAGGAATACCTCTCAACCACTATTATAACCAATTTTCACTTATCTGACCGATTTTTTCAAGACATTATCAATTTCGATTGACAGCCTTTTGGAAAGTTTTTTTCCCTACAGGCATTCCGTCGCTTCTCAAGCTACATTAGTGTAGCACCTCTCAATGGGGTTTGTCAAGGATTTTTTGCTATTTTTAAAGCTCCATCCTATTTAGAATGAAGCCTGAATCTAATCTATTTATTTAATAACAATATTAACCAATTTATTTGGTACTGCTACAACTTTAACGATATTTTTACCTTCTATTTCAGCCTTGATTTTATCGTTATTTAGAGCAATTTTTTGGAGATCTTCTTTTGAAAGATCCATAGCAACCATGAGTTTAGCACGGACTTTACCCTGGATTTGAACCACAATTTCAACTTCATCCTCGGTAAGCATACTTTCATCCCATTTTGGCCAAGCTACGTAAGAAATTGAGTCTTCTGTATCGGTAAGATGTTGCCACAATTCTTCACCTAAATGAGGAGCAAATGGTGCCAATAATTGTACAAAGCCCTTAGCATAATCTACAAAAAGTTCTTCCTCTTTATTCGCAGAATTGACAAAAACCATAAGTTGAGCTAATGCCGTGTTAAATTTCATAGCATCAATTTGCTCTGTGACAGTTTTAACAACTTCGTTGTAGACTTTATCTAGTGCACCATTGTTTTCCGAAGTAATCTCCTTGCTCATTATTAGACGATAAACACGGTCTAAGAATTTACGACTTCCTTCAAGACCTTCTTCCGACCAAGCAATTGAGGCATCTAAAGGTCCCATGAACATTTCATAAACACGCAAAGTATCTGCACCATACTGTTCAACAACATCGTCTGGATTAACGACGTTTTTGAGGGATTTAGACATTTTTGCAGGCGCCTGCTCTAGCTCTTCACCAGTTTCAATATTAAAGAAAGCACCATCACGTTTTTCAACCTTATCTGTTGCAATTAAAGCGCCTCTCCCATCACGATAGCTTGCGCCTAGTATCATTCCTTGGTTGAAGAGTTTTTGGAATGGCTCCTTGGTTGGAACTACGCCTAGATCATAGAGGAATTTATGCCAGAAGCGAGCATACAGCAAGTGAAGAACCGCATGCTCTGCTCCGCCGATATAAATATCGACTGGTAACCAGGCCTTAAGGAGATCTTCATCAGCAAGCTTTTCGTCATTATGTGGATCGATATAGCGTAAGTAATACCAACTTGATCCTGCCCATTGTGGCATGGTGTTAGTTTCACGACGTCCTTTCACGCCATCTTCACGAGTAACTTCCAGCCAGTCGGTCAAGTTAGCTAATGGAGATTCTCCAGTCCCCGAAGGTTTGATATCAGATACTTTTGGAAGTACTAGTGGCAATTCATTTTCTGGAACCGCTGTAGAGGTACCATCATCCCAATGAATAATTGGAATTGGCTCACCCCAATAACGCTGGCGACTGAAAAGCCAATCACGTAAACGATAGTTAATTTGTTTTTTTCCAAAGCCTTTTTCTTCTAGAAATTCAATAATTTTTTCAATGGCTTCTTCCTTATCCAATCCATCAAGAAATTCTGAGTTGATGTGCGGGCCATCTTCTGTCCACGCCTCTTTTTCAACATCTCCACCTTCAAGTACCGGAACAATATCCAAGTCGAAAGTTTTAGCAAATTCCCAGTCACGGGTATCGTGTGCTGGAACTGCCATGATAGCTCCTGTCCCATAGCTTGCTAGGACATAGTCAGAAATCCAAATTGGAATTTTGCGCCCATTAACCGGATTAATTGCATATGCACCTGTCCAAACACCTGTTTTGTCCTTATTGAGGTCTGTACGAGCCAAATCAGATTTCAAACTAGCTTGGTGCTTATACTCCTCAACAGCTTGTCTCTGCTCAGAAGATGTAATAACATCTACTAATTCATGCTCAGGTGCCATCACTGCATAAGTGGCACCAAAAAGTGTATCCGGACGTGTAGTAAACACAGTAAAAGATTTATCCGTGCCATCAACCTTAAAATCAATATGAGCTCCTACAGATTTTCCAATCCAGTTACGTTGCATATCCTTGATAGACTCTGGCCAATCCAAATCATCCAAATCACTTAACAAGCGTTCTGCGTAAGCTGTTATTTTAAGCATCCATTGACGCATAGGCTTACGAACAACAGGATAACCACCACGTTCAGATGTCCCATCAGGGAGAACCTCCTCATTGGCAATTGCTGTACCAAGTTCTTCTACCCAGTTTACTGGAACCTCTGCTTCATAGGCCAACCCTTTCTCATAGAGCTTTGTAAAAATCCATTGAGTCCATTTGTAGTAATTTGGATCAGTGGTATTAACTTCACGCTCCCAATCGTAAGAAAATCCTAAAGCATTAATTTGACGTTTAAAATTTGCAATGTTTTGCTTTGTAAAATCTGCTGGATTATTACCTGTATCCATAGCATACTGTTCTGCTGGCAAACCAAAAGCATCCCAGCCCATAGGATGTAAAACATTATAACCCTGAGCACGTTTGTAACGACTCAGTATATCTGTTGCCGTATAGCCTTCTGGATGTCCGACATGAAGACCTGCACCAGATGGATACGGAAACATATCTAGTGCATAAAAATTAGGCTTCGCTGCATCTGCAGTTGTCTTAAAAGTGCGATGTTCCGCCCAAAATTTTTGCCATTTAGATTCAATTTCTTTATGGTTATAGAAAGACATAGAGTAGTTCTCCCTTATATATAGTCCTCGTGATTATATCATTTTTAACAGTTTTTTTAAATGCTAGGACAAGGTATTGTCCCAAAAACAAAAAAAGACCCTACGGCCCTTTTTGATAATCATACTAATTATAAATCTTGAAAGCATCATCGTCGTTTTGATTGACAAATGGCATTGCTTTCCGAAGTTCAGCACCAACTTTTTCAATTTCAAGATTAGCAGCTTCTTCACGAAATGCTTTCAATCTTGGGAATCCAGCATCATGGTCTTCAACGAATTCACGCGCAAACTTACCTGATTGGATATCAGCAAGAGCTGCTTTCATATTTTCTTTTACTTCCGGACCAATAACACGAGGTCCAGTTACAAAATCACCAAATTCAGCCGTATTTGAGCATGATTGACGCATTTTCTTAAAACCACCTTCATAGATGAGGTCCACAATTAATTTCATTTCATGAAGAACTTCAAAATAAGCCAATTCTGGTGCATATCCCGCTTCTGTCAACACTTCAAAACCTGCTTCGATAAGATGAGTCAAACCACCCATAAGAACAGCTTGTTCACCAAACAAATCTTCTTCCGTTTCTTCTTTGAAGGTTGTAGTCAAAAGTCCAACACGAGCTGATCCAATGCCTTTAGCCCACGACATAGCAATATCTTTAGCATGACCCGTTGGGTTTTGATAGACTGCATAAAGCGCAGGGACGCCAAAACCTTCAGTATAAGTACGACGTACAAGATGACCAGGTCCCTTAGGTGCAACCATAAATACATCTACATCTTCTGGAGCTTTGATATATTCAAAATGAATATTAAACCCATGTGCAAATCCAAGAGCTTTACCAGCTGTCAAATTTGGTGCAATTTCATCTTTATAGATATCTTTTTGAATTTCATCTGGAGCCAAAATCATGATAACATCTGCTAACTTTGTAGCTTCTGCAACTTCATAAGTTCCAAAACCATCCTCTTTTGCCTTATCAAAGGATTTACCAGAACGAACACCAATAATAACATCATAGCCTGAATCACGTAGATTTTGCGCATGTGCATGCCCCTGAGAACCATAACCAACTACTGCAATCTTTTTGCCTTGAAGCGCATCAACTGTCACATCATTTTCATATTCCATAGTTACTGCCATAATTATATACTCCTATCTATATCATACTGCCCATCGGGCAAAAGTTAACGTAAATCTAACAATTTTAAGATAAATCTCTAGAAAATCCTGTCGTACCAGTACGGGCTACATTTTGAATACCATACGGCTTAACAACTCTGAGTAAAGCCTCCACCTTATCCATATCCCCTGTCACCTGGATAGTGATGGACTTAGGTGCTACATCCACAACACTAGCCCTGAAAGGTTGAATCACGGCTAAAATTTCGGCACGTTTATTAGTCGGCGCCGCCAACTTAATAAGGACAACTTCACGCTCTATATGAGGCATATCCGTAATGTCACGAACTCTTACAACATCAATCAACCGGTTTAGTTGCTTAATAATTTGCTCAACATCATCTAAGCTATCCACATCAATAATAATCGTTATCCTAGAAATGTTGCGTTCATCAGTTTTACCTACCGAAATAGACTCGATATTAACCTGCCGTCTAGATAAAACACCTGTGAATCGATTCAACACACCAGTTGAGTTTTGAAGTTTTGCTGTTAGCATTCTACGCATTGAACTTCACCCCCAACATCTCAGCATTTGACTTACCTGTAGGTACCATCGGATATACATGCTCACGGTTTGAAATGTTGATCTCAATCAACATAGGTTTGTTTTCTTTAATGACTTTCAAATCCTCTTCCAAAGTTATTGGATCTGAAAAACTATAATGCTTAATACCATAAGCTTCAGCCATCATCTGGAAATTAGGTTCAGCATCAAAGGTAGATTCACTCCTATGTTCATCATAAAATGATTCTTGCCATTGCCTAACCATTCCCAAAGAATGATTATTGATTAACACAACTTTAATCGGTACTCGATAGCCATTTAAAATAGCCAACTCTTGATTAGTCATCTGAAAACCACCATCACCAACAAAAAGAACGACCTCTTTGTCAGGATTTGCAAGTTTGGCCCCAATAGCAGCAGGAATTCCAAAGCCCATGGTCCCAAGCCCACCAGAAGTTATCAGCTGTCTCTCATGTTTATAAGGATAAAACTGTGCTGTCCACATCTGATGTTGACCAACATCTGTCACAACAATAGCCTCTCCATGTGTCAACTCACCTATAATTTCTATCGCATGCTGAGGCTTGATAATATTATCGTCAAAATCATAAGAGAAAGGCGCTTTAGCCTTTTTTTCTAAAACTTCCTGAGTCCAAGCCTCATGACGTGTCTTCACAGTATCAGATTCCAATAATAATTCTAAAGCCTGCTTAGCATCACCTACTATTGGGATATCTGTTGCTACCACCTTACCAATCTCAGCAGGATCAATATCAATGTGAGCAACTTTTGCGCCCTTGGCAAATGTCTTAGGATTACCTGTCAGACGGTCAGCAAATCGTGATCCGAAGTTAATAATAAAATCCGCTTCATGCATCGCCATATTAGAAGCATACGAGCCATGCATACCTCCCATACCTAGGGATAAACGATGATCAACCGGCATAACTCCTAGACTAAGCAATGTAGAAACAACAGGAATATCATAACGTTCTGCAAACAATTGAAGTTCCTCAGATGCCCCAGCATAATTAACACCCCCACCCGCAATAATGACAGGCTTTTTAGAACGTTTCAGCTCAGACAATATTTTCTCAACTTGTAGTGGATTGGGCTCAACTGTTGGCTGATAACCAGGGACATTTACTGCAGGATCATCAATCGCTGTAACCACTTTTTCAGAAATATCCTTCGGCAAATCAATAACAACCGGACCGGGACGGCCTGTTGTAGCAACATGGACAGCCTCAGTAATGATTCTGGGAATATCCGCTGTACTTCTAACTTGATAGTTATATTTAGTAATTGGCATTGTAACACCAATAATATCCGCTTCTTGAAAAGCATCTTTACCAATACCAGGGGTAGCCACTTGACCGGTGAACACTAACATAGGAACACTGTCACTCATACCATCTGCAATCCCAGTAATAGCATTAGTTGCACCAGGTCCACTGGTCACAATGGCAACACCGAGCTTACCTGTCGACTTGGCAAAACCTTCAGCCTCATGCAAAGCACCTTGCTCATGCCGTGCCAAAATATGATTAATACCATCATGCTGATATATCGCATCATACAAGGGAAGAACAGCTCCACCAGGATAACCAAATACTGTATCTATACCTAATTCAACCAGAGTATCCAAGACTAATTCAGATCCATTTCTTGGCTTGTCTAATTTGATTTGGCCCATATACCCTCCTTTACTATATTTGCTAGAAAATTCTAACAATTCAAAAATCTTGATAATATCATATCATTTTCAAAAAATATTTCAAGGTTTATTCTGAAAATTATGATAATTTTTTAAAGAAAGATCGAATCTTGAAAATTGACACTAAACTTCTGCTGCCTAACAAAAAAATCTGAGATTTCTCCCAGATTTTCACCCATTCCACTTTACTCTGCACTCATAATATAAGGGTATACAGGCTGGTCACCTTGGTAGATTTCAACCTCAATATCCTCATATTGACTTTCAACCCAGGCAGAAACTTCCTCAGCTAGAGCCTTATCCCCTTCTTCACCAATATAAAGGGTAATGATTTCACTATCTTCATCAACCATCTTTTCAATCGTTTCAAGAAAAGCTGACTTCATGTCCGCTTCAGATACAAGAATTTTTCCATCAACCATTCCTAAGATATCATCTTGGTGTATCTCAAGTCCATCAATGGTGGTATCACGAACTGCCAAGGTAAGACTAGCACTAGTCACATCTGACAAGCGTGACGACATAGCAGCAACATTATTTTCTAAACTAGCTCCTGGATTATAAGATAATAAGCTAGCTAACCCCTGTGGTATTGTACGCGTTTCGATAACCGCAGCAGGAACATCTACGACATCTACCGCTGACTGAGCAGCCATAAATATATTTTTATTATTCGGCAAGATGATGACATTCTCAGCATTTATAGCCTCTATCGCTTCAACAATATCTTGAGTTGACGGATTCATAGTTTGACCACCAGAAATAATATAATCAGCACCTTGTGATTTAAAAATCTCTGCCAAACCGTCGCCAGCTACCACAGCAATAATGCCAAATAATTTTTTCTCAGCTGATTGCTGAGACAAATCACTATTAGCTACTTCTTTTTCAAGTTGAGCTTCGTGTTGTCCTCGCATATTGTCTACTTTGACCTTGACAAGGGCACCGTACTTAAGACCTTCTTGAATAACTAAGCCTGGATCCTCTGTGTGCACATGGACCTTAACAATTTCATCATCATTAACTACCAATAATGAATCTCCAAGATCACCAAGATAATTTCTAAAGGCCTCGTAGTCAAATTCTTTAACATAGGTAGGACCCTTACGAAGACCAATCATAATCTCTGTACAATAACCAAAGGTAATATCCTCAGTAGCTACATGACCTGCAACAGATTTATGATGCTCTGCATTAATCATCTCGCTCATGTTAGCCGGAGTAGCTGTAAACTCCTCTGATGCAATATATTCACCTGTCAGAGCAGCTAAAAAGCCTTCGTAAATATAAACTAAACCTTGGCCTCCTGAATCCACAACACCAACCTCTTTGAGAACAGGAAGCATATCTGGTGTTTTAGCAAGAGCTGCCTTTGCTCCATCGAGAGCTGCCCTCATAACTTCAATAGCATCATTTGTAGACTCAGCTTTTTTTATGGCTGCCACAGCGGCACCACGAGAAACTGTGAGAATAGTCCCTTCAACAGGTTTCATAACAGCTTTATAAGCTACTTCCACACCAGCCTGAAGAGCATCTGCCAAGGCTTTACCGTCCAGCTCACCCAAATCTTTAATCGATTGGCCAAAGCCACGAAACAACTGTGATGTTATGACACCAGAATTTCCACGAGCACCCATCAAAAGCCCTTTTGAAAGAATCTGGCCAACTTCTCCCACAGTCGAGGCTGGTCTGTCAGCCACAGCTTTGGCACCATTTTCGATAGTCATACCCATATTTGTCCCCGTATCACCATCCGGAACGGGAAAAACATTCAAAGAATTAACATATTCTGCTTGATTTCCAAGTCGAGTAGCCGCAGCTTGTACCATTTCCTGGAATAAGCTTGTCGTGATATTTGCCACTAATCTTCTCCTACAACTTTGATATTTTGAATATAAACATTGACAACATCTGCGTGAATACCAAGCTGATTCTCAAGATTGAACTTCACTCGCTCTTGAATATTTTTTGAGACTTCACTGATCTTCACACCATAACTCATAACAGTATAAACATCGACTGTAATACCTGCTTCCAGGGCCTTCACAACTACCCCTTTAGAGTAATTTTCCTTACGAAGGAGGGCCTGAAAGTTATCTTTGATGGCACTTTTACTTGCCATTCCAACAACCCCAAAAATCTCTGTTGCTGAACCACCAACGACTGTTGCAATAACGTCATCTGATAATTCTATTTGACCATCTTTAGTATTAATTTTTACAGCCATACTGCCACCTCTCAACATTTTATCAATTCATTCTATCATATTCTAAAGTTAAAGTACAAAGATTACCGCCTGCATCACAGCAACTTAAAAGGAGTCTCATATGAGACTCCTTTTAATGATAAGCATTAAACACGTTCAACTTTACCTGATTTTAGGGCACGAGCTGAAACCCAAACTTTTTTAGGTTTACCATCGATCATGACAGTCACTTTTTGAAGATTAGGTTTAACAGTACGTTTTGTTTTGTTCATGGCGTGGGAACGGTTGTTCGCCGAACGCGTTTTACGACCTGTAAAATAACATACTTTAGCCATTTTTACAATGCTCCTCCTATTTTATTTACTTACGGATGTGCTAGCACCACATACTAAACTAGTCTATCAGATTTTATCAGACTTAGCAAGTTATTTAAAAAATAATTCACTTATCTATCATTCGAAAATGATAATGTCTTAGCTAGGTCGAATGTGAAAATGTCCCGTCTGGTAAACTAGAAAGATGAGGAAAATAGAACTAACTATGATAGAGTCAAAGAAATACCTAGTCATCAAAGC
>NZ_JBZFUI010000012.1:0-7994 GCF_058314295.1 Streptococcus sp. ALY_208
ATCCGCCATAGCTCAGTTGGTAGTAGCGCATGACTGTTAATCATGATGTCGTAGGTTCGAGTCCTACTGGCGGAGTAGATAAGTTGATTAGGAGGGGGTATCCCTCTTTTTTATTGCTTTGTGTTATAATATGCTCTATGAAGAAAGATAAAAAATTGTTGTTGATCGATGGATCTTCCATAGCCTTTAGAGCTTTTTTTGCTTTATATAATCAAGTTGATCGTTTTAAAAATAATTCTGGTCTTCATACAAATGCCATTTATGGATTTCATTTGATGTTAGATCATATGATGAAACGTATTAACCCGAGTCATGTATTAGTTGCATTTGATGCTGGTAAAACTACATTTCGTACGGAAATGTATCAGCCTTATAAAGCTGGTCGTGCTAAAACACCAGATGAATTTAGAGAGCAATTTCCTTATATCAGAGAGATGTTAGATCATTTAGGCATTCCTTATTATGATCTTGAAAATTACGAAGCAGATGATATTATTGGAACCATTGATAAATTAGCTGAAAGAAATCATTTTAATGTGACAATTGTCAGTGGTGATAAGGATCTTATTCAGCTTGTTGATGATCGTACAGCTGTGGAGATTTCTCGTAAGGGTGTTGCGGAATTTGAAGAATATACTCCTGCTTATCTTATGGAAAAGATGGGTATTTCTGCAGATCAATTCATTGATTTAAAGGCTTTGATGGGTGATAAATCAGATAATATTCCGGGTGTTACAAAAATCGGTGAGAAGACAGGGCTTAAACTTTTGAAGGAATACGGAAGTTTATCTGGTATTTATGATCATCTTGATAGCTTTAAAGCCTCTAAGATGAAGGAAAATCTTATTAATGACAAAGAACAAGCTTTTTTGTCTAAGACTCTAGCCACTATAGATACTTCCGCTCCTGTTGACATTGGCTTAGATGATATTGTTTACAATGGTCCAAACGTGGATGATTTAGCAAGTTTTTATGATCAAATGGGATTTAAACAGTTTAAAGCTCAGTTGTTTAGCGACAGTGATGAGGAGTCTTCTCATATTTCTTCTGTTGATTTTCAAGTAGTTGACTCTGCTGATGCTAGTTATTTTTCAGAGGATCAATTCTTTTACTTTGAGGTTTTTAATGACAATTATCATCTCGAAGATATTTTAGCTTTTGCTTGGGGAAATAGGAACAAGATTTATGTCAGTAAGGATTTGTCATTGTTGACTTCGCCTTCGTTTAAAGAAGCTTTATCTGGTTCGATAAATGTATATGATTTTAAGAGAACAAAGGTTCTTTTGAGTAAGCATGGTATAGATTTGCCTATTGCTAAATTTGACAGTCGCTTGGCTAAGTATCTTTTGTCTACGGTGGAAGATAATGAACTTTCTACGATTGCTGATCTATATACTTCTGTAGTGCTTCCAAACGATGAAGTGATATATGGTAAAGGGGCTAAAAAGGCTATCCCTGAGGATGATATTTTATTTAATCATTTAGCAACTAAAATTAAGGTTTTGGTTGAAAGTGAAAAGGCACTAAGAGATAGTCTTTTGGAGCATGACCAATTGTCCTTACTTTTTGATATTGAACTTCCATTGGCTAATGTTCTTGCTAAGATGGAAATTGCTGGTGTATCTGTTAATGCCGAGACGCTTAAAGCAATGGAGTCTCAAAATACTAAGACTATTGAGCAGTTAACTCAGGAAATCTATGATCTTGCAGGTGAAACATTTAATATTAATTCTCCTAAGCAGTTAGGAGAGGTCTTATTTGAAAAACTTGGTTTGCCGGTTAGGTTAACCAAGAAAACAAAGACAGGTTATTCAACTGCAGTGGATGTTTTAGAGCGTTTAGCACCATTGAGTGAAGTAGTTACTAAAATTTTGGAGTATCGTCAGATAGCTAAACTTCAGTCTACCTATGTGGTTGGACTGCAGGATTATATTTTAGATGATGGAAAAATTCATACTCGGTATATTCAGGACTTAACTCAGACAGGGCGCTTATCAAGTGTTGATCCTAATTTACAAAATATACCTGTTCGTCTGGAGCAAGGGCGTTTGATTCGTAAGGCCTTTACTCCTGAATGGCAAGATAGTGTCCTTTTGAGTTCTGATTATTCTCAGATTGAATTGCGGGTCTTGGCTCATATTTCTGGGGATGAACATTTGATTAAGGCTTTCCAAGATGGGGAAGATATTCATACGGCTACAGCTATTAGGGTCTTCAATATTTCAAAAGCTGAAGATGTTAGTCCAAATGATCGGCGAAATGCTAAGGCCGTTAATTTTGGAGTTGTTTATGGTATTTCTGATTATGGTTTATCTCAAAATTTAGGGATTACGCGTAAAGCTGCTAAGGAGTATATTGATACCTATTTTGAGCGTTTTCCAGGGATCAAAGATTATATGGAAAGAGTTGTACGTGAAGCTAAGGATAAGGGCTATGTTGAGACTTTATTCAAGCGTCGTCGTATGTTGCCTGATATTAACTCTCGTAATTTTAATATCCGTAGTTTTGCAGAGCGGACAGCTATTAATTCTCCCATTCAAGGAAGCGCAGCTGATATTTTGAAGATTGCTATGATCAATTTGGACAAGGCACTGGATGAAGGAGGGTATCAAGCTAAGATGCTTTTGCAGGTACATGATGAAATTGTCCTTGAAGTGCCAAATGATGAACTTGAAGCTGTTAAACAATTGGTTAAAGAAATTATGGAATCCGCTGTCAGTCTTTCAGTTCCTTTAATTGTGGATGAAAATGCTGGTCAAACTTGGTATGAAGCCAAATAATTTAATCCTATTATTAATGAAGAAACAGTAAAAGCTAGGGTTTATTTCTTTCTATGGTAGTTTGTCTTCAATTATTCTGACTTTAGGAAGCACTCCCTCTAGAAACTAGAAGTTGGTATCAAATTTATAATGAATAAACAGCTTTCTTATTGGAAAGCTGTTTTTGAGATAGATTTATTTGAGGATTATTCTAGTTTAGACATTTGGATGGGTTTGTGATATAGTGATTCAAAACTTATAAAGTAGAGGTGTCTAATGACTTATCATTTTGAGAATCCAAGTAATGCGATCATTGATGCTTATTTGGAAGAGGCTAAGACTATAGCGGTTGTTGGCTTGTCTAATCGTACAGAAACGGCAGCTTATGAGATTGCAGGTATCCTTAAAGAGGCTGGTTATCATATAGTACCTGTAAATCCGCGTATGGCTGGAAAAGAGATTTTAGGGGAAAGGGTTTATGCCTCTTTGCAGGAAATTCCATTGAAGGTGGATATTGTCAATATTTTTAGACGTTCTGAATTTTTGGCTGACGTTGCTAGAGATTTTGTCCAAACAGATGCTAGGGTTTTTTGGGCTCAGTTGGGTTTAGAATCACAGGAAGCAGAAGAACTGTTACGACAAGCAGGTAGAAGTGATATTGTTATGAATCGCTGTATTAAAATAGAGTTAGGTCGTTTTTTATCTGAAAAGTAAGGGCGGGTGCTAACTAGAAGTGTGATATAATAGATACATTATCATCTTGAAAGGGGGCTGTGATGGAGGAAGATCGTAGAGCTTTAGAAGCGTATGAGACTGTTCTAGAACATCTTAAGAAAAAATACATCCGAATAACGGAATCACGCAAAGCTATTATCCGATATATGATTGCTGCTAAGCACCATCCCAGTGCCGAGATGATTTATGAAGACCTTAAATCAGATTATCCTAGTTTGAGTTTAGCGACAGTTTATAACAATCTTAAGGTATTAGTAGAAGAGGGATTTGTTACAGAGTTAAAGTTGTGTCATTATAGTACGACTTATTATGATTTTTTAGGGCATCATGAAATCCATATTGCTTGTGAGCGATGTGGTAAAATTGCGGACTATATGGGGGATGATATTCATGATATTTACCAAGCCGCTAGTCAGCAAACAGGCTATAAGGTGAGCCGTAGTCAGATTATGCTTTATGGCTTGTGTCCAGAGTGTCAAGCAAAGCGCTAAGAATTAGGGAACTATTGAGGGAATAGTTCTTTTTTGATAAATTCTTTAATTCCCTACTTTAATCTGTTATAATAAATGTACTGAAAATTTAGACAATATGATAGAGGAGATACTATGATTACAGCAGTGGATGTTGTGCATGCCCACGATGTCTTAAAGGATGTTGTCGAGCGGACCCCGCTTGATTTTGATCGCTATTTATCAGAAAAATATCAAGCGACGATCTATCTCAAGCGTGAAAATATGCAGAAGGTACGCTCCTTCAAGTTGCGTGGAGCTTATTATGCGATCCATCAATTATCTGATGAAGAAAAAAATCGTGGTGTCGTATGCGCTTCAGCGGGGAATCATGCTCAGGGAGTTGCCTATACTTGTAATGAGATGAAGATTTCGGCGACTATCTTTATGCCGATTACAACACCTCAGCAAAAAATTACTCAGGTCAAATTTTTTGGTGGTAGTTATGTCGATATTCAGCTAGTCGGGGATACTTTCGATGCGTCGGCTCAAGCTGCACAAGATTTCACTAAGGCAGAGGGACGTACCTTTATTGATCCTTTTGATGATGAGGATGTTCAAGCTGGTCAAGGAACAGTGGCTTATGAAATCTATGAGCAGGCTAAAGATGAGGGTGTTGATTTTGACAGCATCCTAGTTCCTGTTGGTGGTGGAGGTCTGATTGCAGGAGTCTCTACTTATATGAAGGATGTTTCTCCTGAAATGACAGTGATTGGTGTTGAGTCCAATGGTGCTAGAAGTATGCGAGCTGCTTTTGATAAGGGGCACCCTGTTAAGCTGGAGCATATCGATAAGTTTGCTGATGGTATTGCTGTTCAGAAGGTTGGTGAAAAGACTTATGAAGTAGCTCGTCAGCGAGTAGATGAGTTGGTTGGGGTTGATGAAGGGCTAATCTCTGAGACGTTGATCGATATGTATTCTCGTCAAGGCATTATTGCTGAACCTGCTGGTGCGGCAACCATTGCTGCTCTTGAAGTTTTGAAAGAGCAAATCAAAGGAAAAACATTGGTATGTATTATTTCCGGCGGTAACAATGATATTAATCGTATGCCAGAGATGGAAGAACGCGCCTTAATCTATGATGGTGTCAAACATTATTTTGTGATTAATTTTCCTCAACGTCCAGGCGCTCTGCGTGAATTTGTAAATAATATACTTGGTCCAAATGATGATATTACACGTTTTGAATACATCAAGCGTGCTGCCAAGGGGACTGGTCCATGCTTGGTTGGGGTAACTTTGTCAAATAAGAATGATTATAGCGCTTTGATTGATCGTTTATCGGATTTTGATCCTAACTATATTAATTTACATGGAAATGAAAGTCTTTATAATATGCTAGTCTAGCTATTGTGAAACGATATTAACGAAAGAAAGGTGTTAAGATAAGATGTTTGCTGGTTTTTTAATTTTTGTTGTCTTTTGTGTACTTGTTTTAATTTTCTTCTTGGTAAGTTCTTTGTATGTGGTACGTCAGCAATCGGTTGCTATTATTGAACGATTTGGACGCTATCAAACGATGTCTTCCAGCGGGATTCATTTGCGCTTGCCTTTTGGGATTGATAAGATCGTAGCACGTGTACAGCTGCGTTTGATGCAAAGTGAGATTATTGTTGAAACAAAGACTAAGGACAATGTGTTTGTCACCTTGAACGTGGCTACACAGTACCGTGTCAATGAGCAAAATGTTATTGATGCTTACTATAAATTGATGCGTCCTGAGGCACAAATTAAATCTTATATCGAAGATGCTTTGCGCTCTTCGGTACCAAAGTTAACTTTGGATGAACTTTTTGAGAAAAAGGATGAAATTGCACTTGAGGTTCAGCATCAGGTAGCAGAAGAAATGTCGACTTATGGTTATATTATTGTTAAGACATTGATTACTAAGGTTGAACCAGATGCTGAAGTGAAACAATCTATGAACGAGATTAATGCAGCCCAACGGAAACGTGTTGCTGCTCAAGAATTGGCCGAAGCTGATAAGATTAAAATTGTTACAGCTGCCTCTGCCGAAGCTGAAAAAGATCGTTTGCACGGTGTTGGTATTGCTCAACAACGTAAGGCTATTGTTGATGGTTTGGCTGAGTCTATTGCAGAACTTAAGCAGGCTAATGTCGGTATGACGGAAGAGCAAATTATGTCTATTCTTTTAACTAATCAATATCTTGATACCTTGAATACTTTTGCAGGTCATGGTAATCAAACTCTTTTCCTACCAAGTAGTCCAGAAGGAGTTGAGGATATTCGGACACAGATTCTATCTGCTCTTAAGGCTAGATAATATTTTTGCACTATATATAAAATCCCGCCTCTTAATTAGAGGCGGGATTTTATTGATGTATTTTAATCAAAAGTAAGCTTTAATTTTTTTCTGTTTCTTTAAGTGGTTTAAATCCAGTCAGAACTAAGCCAAGGATCAAACCAAGGACTGCAAAGCTAATCCATCCCATATTGTAAGCACCTAGAGGCAGAGTCTTAGTAAAGAAGTTGACTAGGCCAGCTGGAAGGCTGAAAAGTTCGGTCTGAGCTGATAGGGTATTGAAGGCGTCAAAGAGACCTGCAATAGCTGTGAAACCTAGAGCTGTCTTGTAAACGATATGATTATAGCCAATCCACTTTTTCATGAAGATGAGAATGATGGTTACAATAGTCAGTGGGTAGAGTAGGTAAAGAACAGGAATTGACCATTTGATAATTTGATCAAGTCCACCGAAGTAAAGGGTCACTCCTATCAGGGTGAAGATAGTTGCCCAGACAATGTGAGAAACTTTTGGAAAGATCTTATGGAAGTATTCTGCGCAGGCTGTAATTAATCCGGTTGCTGTCGTCAAACAGGCTAGGAAGATGGCCATACCTAGGATGATTTGGCCCAAGTTGCCCATGTAGTGAGTAGCTGATTGGATGAGAACGGGACCGCCATCTGAAATTGGGGCACCTCCCTGGATGAAACCATCTTTGCTAATGCTAAAGAGAGATTGTGAGGTTGCTCCAAGACGGGCAACAAAAATGTAGATAGCTGCTAGAATAGCAGCTGCGATGATACCGGACTTGAGAGTTAGGCTGGCAACAGCGCTAGAGGTTTTAGCTCCGTGCCCTTTTGCAGCATCGATAACCAAGATAGCAAAGGCCAGAGAAGCCAAAGCATCCATGGTACTGTAACCCTGAATCAGTCCAGCCACAAAAGGCAGGCTCTTGAAGCTGTCACTAACGGCAGGGGAAGCATTGTGTGCAGCGCCAATATGGCCTGCGGGAGAAATAAAGGAAGCAACAATCAGAATGCCTAGGAAAATCAAGAGAGCAGGTGTCAAATATTTCCCGATACGATCCGCAATCTTACTTGGTCGAACCGCAATTAGATAGGATAAGCCAAAAAAGACTAGTCCATAGATGATATGGGCGGCTTGGCCACTACCAAAGAAGGGCTTAATTCCTATTTCATAGGAGACCGCTCCTGTTCTAGGAATGGCAAAGAAAGGACCGATGGTTAGGTAGAGGGCGATGGCAAAGAAGAGGGCATAAGCCTTAGAAGCAGGCCTAGCAATGGATTCAACATCAGTCTTGCCTGAGTAGGCTACAGCTACAACGCCTAATAGGGGGAGGGATACTCCTGTGATACAGAATCCCAGAATAGCTAGGGCTAGATTGGTACCAGAATAGATACCGAGGTAGGCAGGGAAAATCAGGTTACCAGCTCCGAAGAAAAGGGCGAAGAGCATAAATCCGATAATCCAATAGGTTGATGGTTTTTGCATTGTTTTCCTCCAAATTATAGTATTACCTTAAATTGTATAAAATTGTATGGCGATTCATTATATCAAGGACTGTTTAGCCTGTCAAGATGGGCTAAATGGGATGATTGGTGATTATCATTCGAAAATGATAATGTCTTAGCTAGGTCGAATGTGAAAATGTCCCGTCTGGTAAACTAGAAAGATGAGGAAAATAGAACTAACTATGATAGAGTCAAAGAAATACCTAGTCATCAAAG
>NZ_JBZFUI010000013.1:0-5323 GCF_058314295.1 Streptococcus sp. ALY_208
CGCTAAGCAACTCCCGTATCTCACAGGGGGCAACCCCCAACTACATCAGGCGTGCTAGGGCTTAACTACTGTGTTCGGCATGGGAACAGGTGTATCTCCTAGGCTATCGTCACTTAACGCTGAATTGAATTGTATTGTATTCAAACGAATTGCTTCGCGTTCTCATTACTGAGTTTGCCAATTCAAAATTGAATACCTATCTATTGTATCAAGCTTAACCTCTAGCTGTCAATACCTTGAACAGTCTCATTACTTCTTTTGGATAAGTCCTCGAGCGATTAGTATTAGTCCGCTCCATAGCTCACACTACTTCCACTCCTAACCTATCTACCTGATCTTCTCTCAGGGCTCTTACTGATATAAAATCATGGGAAATCTCATCTTGAGGGGGGCTTCACACTTAGATGCTTTCAGCGTTTATCCCTTCCCTACATAGCTACCCAGCGATGCTCTTGGCAGAACAACTGGTACACCAGCGGTAAGTCCACTCTGGTCCTCTCGTACTAGGAGCAGATCCTCTCAAATTTCCTACGCCCGCGACGGATAGGGACCGAACTGTCTCACGACGTTCTGAACCCAGCTCGCGTGCCGCTTTAATGGGCGAACAGCCCAACCCTTGGGACCGACTACAGCCCCAGGATGCGACGAGCCGACATCGAGGTGCCAAACCTCCCCGTCGATGTGAACTCTTGGGGGAGATAAGCCTGTTATCCCCAGGGTAGCTTTTATCCGTTGAGCGATGGCCCTTCCATACGGAACCACCGGATCACTAAGCCCGACTTTCGTCCCTGCTCGAGTTGTCGCTCTCGCAGTCAAGCTCCCTTATACCTTTACACTCTGCGACTGATTTCCAACCAGTCTGAGGGAACCTTTGGGCGCCTCCGTTACCTTTTAGGAGGCGACCGCCCCAGTCAAACTGCCCGTCAGACACTGTCTCCGTAGATGATTAACCTACTGGGTTAGAGTAGCCATAACACAAGGGTAGTATCCCAACAGCGCCTCAATCGAAACTGGCGTCCCGATCTCTATGGCTCCTACCTATCCTGTACATGTGGTACAGATACTCAATATCAAACTGCAGTAAAGCTCCATGGGGTCTTTCCGTCCTGTCGCGGGTAACCTGCATCTTCACAGGTACTAAAATTTCACCGAGTCTCTCGTTGAGACAGTGCCCAAATCATTACGCCTTTCGTGCGGGTCGGAACTTACCCGACAAGGAATTTCGCTACCTTAGGACCGTTATAGTTACGGCCGCCGTTTACTGGGGCTTCAATTCATACCTTCGCTTACGCTAAGCACTCCTCTTAACCTTCCAGCACCGGGCAGGCGTCACCCCCTATACGTCATCTTACGATTTTGCAGAGAGCTGTGTTTTTGATAAACAGTTGCTTGGGCCTATTCACTGCGGCTGACTTAAAGCCAGCGCCCCTTCTCCCGAAGTTACGGGGCCATTTTGCCGAGTTCCTTAACGAGAGTTCTCTCGCTCACCTGAGGCTACTCGCCTCGACTACCTGTGTCGGTTTGCGGTACGGGTAGAGTATAGATTAACGCTAGAAGATTTTCTTGGCAGCGTGACATCGCTCACTTCGCTACTAAACTTCGCTCCCCATCACAGCTCAACGTTACAAGACTAAGCATTTGACTCAGTCCACGCCTCACTGCTTGGCCGGACTCTTCCAGTCGTCCGGTTGAGTTAGCCTTCTGCGTCCCTCCTTCACTCTATACTCTAGTACAGGAATATCAACCTGTTGGCCATCGGATACACCTGTCGGTCTCTCCTTAGGTCCCGACTAACCCAGGGCGGACGAGCCTTCCCCTGGAAACCTTAGTCTTACGGTGGACAGGATTCTCACCTGTCTTGCGCTACTCATACCGGCATTCTCACTTCTATGCGCTCCAGCACTCCTCACGGTATACCTTCAAAGCACATAGAACGCTCTCCTACCATCCCTTACGGGATCCACAGCTTCGGTAAATTGTTTTAGCCCCGGTACATTTTCGGCGCAGGGTCACTCGACTAGTGAGCTATTACGCACTCTTTGAATGAATAGCTGCTTCTAAGCTAACATCCTAGTTGTCTGTGCAACCCCACATCCTTTTCCACTTAACAATTATTTTGGGACCTTAGCTGGTGGTCTGGGCTGTTTCCCTTTCGACTACGGATCTTAGCACTCGCAGTCTGACTGCCGACCATAAATCCTTGGCATTCGGAGTTTATCTGAGATTGGTAATCCGGGATGGACCCCTCACCCAAACAGTGCTCTACCTCCAAGATTCTTAATGTCGACGCTAGCCCTAAAGCTATTTCGGAGAGAACCAGCTATCTCCAAGTTCGTTTGGAATTTCTCCGCTACCCACAAGTCATCCAAGCACTTTTCAACGTACTCTGGTTCGGGCCTCCAGTGAGTCTTACCTCACCTTCACCCTGCTCATGGGTAGGTCACATGGTTTCGGGTCTACGTCCACGTACTCATTCGCCCTATTCAGACTCGGTTTCCCTACGGCTCCGTCTCTTCAACTTAACCTCGCACGTAAACGTAACTCGCCGGTTCATTCTACAAAAGGCACGCTCTCACCCATTAACGGGCTCGAACTTGTTGTAGGCACACGGTTTCAGGTTCTATTTCACTCCCCTTCCGGGGTACTTTTCACCTTTCCCTCACGGTACTGGTTCACTATCGGTCACTAGGGAGTATTTAGGGTTGGGAGATGGGCCTCCCAGATTCCGACGAGATTTCTCGTGTCTCGCCGTACTCAGGATACTGTTAGTGGCAAGCGTCATTTCAAATACGAGGCTGTTACTCTCTTTGGCGGACCTTTCCAAGTCCTTCTTCTATGACGATTGCTCACAGAACACAGTCCTACAACCCCAGGTTGTAAACAACCTGGTTTGCCCTTCTGCCCTTTCGCTCGCCGCTACTCAGGCAATCGCTTTTGCTTTCTCTTCCTGCAGCTACTTAGATGTTTCAGTTCACTGCGTTTACCTCCTCACCACCTTAACAGTAGTGGGTGACAGGCATCAACCTGCCGGGTTCCCCCATTCGGATATCTCTGGATCAGCGCTTACGTACAGCTCCCCAAAGCATTTCGTCGTTAATCACGTCCTTCTTCGGCTCCTAGTGCCAAGGCATCCACCGTGCGCCCTTATTAACTTAACCTTATTAAAAACTCTTCAATAGGATTCTACAGCGTTTCGGTTTATTTCTTGTTACTATTTGATAGATATTCAATTTTCAATGGACAAATTTAAGATACTAAGACCGTCCCAACTTGTTGGGCATTTTTGTAGAAAAATAGGAAATCGACGCTGTGTGACTTGCACACTAGGAGATTTATCTTTTTTCCTAAAAAATGAGGTCGTGTTCAATTCCTTGAACAATATCTTATCTAGCTTAGAATACAAGTTTTCGCTCAAGCGAATCATCTCTCGTATCCTAATGGAGCCTAGCGGGATCGAACCGCTGACCTCCTGCGTGCAAAGCAGGCGCTCTCCCAGCTGAGCTAAGGCCCCACAAAACCTCTGAGAACTAAATAGACACCAAGCGTGCTTCCGCTTTTCCTTAGAAAGGAGGTGATCCAGCCGCACCTTCCGATACGGCTACCTTGTTACGACTTCACCCCAATCATCTGTCCCACCTTAGGCGGCTGGCTNTTGCTTTTCCTTAGAAAGGAGGTGATCCAGCCGCACCTTCCGATACGGCTACCTTGTTACGACTTCACCCCAATCATCTGTCCCACCTTAGGCGGCTGGCTCCTAAAAGGTTACCTCACCGACTTTGGGTGTTACAAACTCTCGTGGTGTGACGGGCGGTGTGTACAAGGCCCGGGAACGTATTCACCGCGGCGTGCTGATCCGCGATTACTAGCGATTCCGACTTCATGGAGGCGAGTTGCAGCCTCCAATCCGAACTGAGATTGGTTTTCAGAGATTAGCTTGCCGTCACCGGCTTGCGACTCGTTGTACCAACCATTGTAGCACGTGTGTAGCCCAGGTCATAAGGGGCATGATGATTTGACGTCATCCCCACCTTCCTCCGGTTTATTACCGGCAGTCTCGCTAGAGTGCCCAACTTAATGATGGCAACTAACAATAAGGGTTGCGCTCGTTGCGGGACTTAACCCAACATCTCACGACACGAGCTGACGACAACCATGCACCACCTGTCACCAGTGTTCCGAAGAAAAATCCTATCTCTAGGACGGTCACTGGGATGTCAAGACCTGGTAAGGTTCTTCGCGTTGCTTCGAATTAAACCACATGCTCCACCGCTTGTGCGGGCCCCCGTCAATTCCTTTGAGTTTCAACCTTGCGGTCGTACTCCCCAGGCGGAGTGCTTAATGCGTTAGCGTCGGCACTGAGTCCCGGAAAGGACCCAACACCTAGCACTCATCGTTTACGGCGTGGACTACCAGGGTATCTAATCCTGTTCGCTACCCACGCTTTCGAGCCTCAGCGTCAGTTACAGACCAGAGAGCCGCTTTCGCCACCGGTGTTCCTCCATATATCTACGCATTTCACCGCTACACATGGAATTCCACTCTCCCCTTCTGCACTCAAGTCCAACAGTTTCCAAAGCAAACAATGGTTGAGCCACTGCCTTTAACTTCAGACTTATTAAACCGCCTGCGCTCGCTTTACGCCCAATAAATCCGGACAACGCTCGGGACCTACGTATTACCGCGGCTGCTGGCACGTAGTTAGCCGTCCCTTTCTGGTAAGATACCGTCACTTGTGTAACTTTCCACTCTACACAACGTTCTTCTCTTACAACAGAGCTTTACGATCCGAAAACCTTCTTCACTCACGCGGCGTTGCTCGGTCAGGGTTGCCCCCATTGCCGAAGATTCCCTACTGCTGCCTCCCGTAGGAGTCTGGGCCGTGTCTCAGTCCCAGTGTGGCCGATCACCCTCTCAGGTCGGCTATGTATCGTCGCCTAGGTGAGCCCTTACCTCACCTACTAGCTAATACAACGCAGGTCCATCTGTTAGTGGAGCAATTGCCCCTTTCAAATGGCTAACATGGGTTAGCCACTCTTATGCGGTATTAGCTATCGTTTCCAATAGTTATCCCCCGCTAACAGGCAGGTTACCTACGCGTTACTCACCCGTTCGCAACTCATCCAGAAAAAGCAAGCTCCTTCCTTCTGCGTTCTACTTGCATGTATTAGGCACGCCGCCAGCGTTCGTCCTGAGCCAGGATCAAACTCTCATTTAAAGTTAATCTTACTCAGTCACTTCTGACTTATTGTTCTTTTTTTGACAGGTCGTATTCCTACAACCCGCACGCTTGGTTTCTTGTCTATTCAGTTCTCAAAGGTCTTTG
>NZ_JBZFUI010000014.1:0-3885 GCF_058314295.1 Streptococcus sp. ALY_208
CCTTCATAAAATCGGAAAATCTTATGAAGAATTCAAACATGAGAGGAATACCTCTCAACCACTATTATAACCAATTTCCACTTATCTGACCGATTTTTTCAAGACATTATCAATTTCGATTGACAGTTATTTAAAAAATAATTCACTTATCTAGACAATATCCTTTCCTTATGTGCTAGTAATGATGACGATTAACCATAAAAGGGAAGAAAATCAGTAAATCTAAAACATGTTAACAAGTCTAGACCTTTGTCCTAAACTCGTTTCTTTTTGAAAGAAAAACCTTAATTCGGTAGCAGTTTAAATCTGCCCTGAAAACTATATTTTATATCAAAAAGAAAGAATAACATTTGCCTTCTCTTACTTTCTATTATAAGTCACCCACTACAATTGATAATAATTTTGAATTACACAAAAAAGCTTTCCCTTTTGGAGAAAGCTCTATGTTATCGTGTTTTCAGTTCAATCAAGCTTTGTTTGCTCACAATCCAAGATTGCTTCGCAGATTCTTAAGCTTTATTTGCTCCAAATCTGAGATTTGTTCGCAGTACTGATCAGTAGAAAACAACTCCGCATCTAGTATAAAAAGGATCCCCTATAGGAAACCCTTTCATTTTAAATAACGCTCAATTAAGCTTTGTTTGCTGAACCAAATACGTCGATACGTTCTTCAACTGCTGCAGTAATTGCTTCGAAACCTGGTTTCAAGAATTTACGTGGGTCGAAGAGTTTCTTCTTATCGTATTCAGCTTCATTAGCGTCATACTCACGAACGAATTGACGAGTAGCATTTGCAAATGCGATTTGGCATTCAGTGTTAACATTAACTTTTGCCACACCAAGTTTGATAGCTGCTTGAATTTGATCATCAGGAATACCTGATCCACCGTGCAATACGATTGGGAAGTTAGGTACAGCTGCAGTCAATTTTTCAAGGTGATCAAGGTGAAGTCCACTCCAGTTTTCTGGATAAGGTCCGTGGATATTACCAATACCAGCAGCCAAGAAATCGACTCCAGTAGCAACCATGGCTTTAGCATCATCAATCGGTGCCAACTCACCGTCACCGATAATACCATCTTCTTCACCACCGATAGTACCTACTTCAGCTTCTACTGAGATACCTTTTGCGTGTGCTTTTTCAACAACAACTTTTGCTTTTTCAAGGTTTTCTTCGATTGGAAGGTGTGAACCATCAAACATAACTGAAGTGTAACCGACCTCGATACATTCCAAAGCATCATCATAGTGACCATGGTCAAGATGAATAGCAACTGGTACAGTGATACCCATTGATTCTACCAAGTTCTCGATGAGAGCTTTACAAAGTTTGTAACCACCCATGTATTTAGCAGCACCCATAGAAGTTTGGATCAAAACTGGAGCTTTCTTGCTTTCCGCTGCACGCAAGATCGCTTGAGTCCACTCAAGGTTGTTTGTGTTAAATCCACCAACTGCATAACCATTGTCACGAGCCGCTTGGACAAATTTTTCCGCTGAAACGATTGCCATTATAAAGGCCTCCTATAAATTTTTTGGGATGAACCCGTTTACAATGCTAATTTTAGCACAAATCATTCTAAAAAACTAGCCTTAATCAGACTTGGAAACGTTTTTCCTAATGCTCTTTGGAAACAAAAAAAGAATCAACTCTTGCTGATTCTCAGTATGCGGAAAGAGGGACTTGAACCCTCACGACCTAAAGCGGTCACAGGATCCTTAGTCCTGCGCGTCTGCCAATTCCGCCATTTCCGCTATTGCTCAATAACAAAAAACATTATAGCAATAGTCATTTTGCTTGTCAATACTTTTTAATGATTTTTCATTGCAAGTCCAGCCTCACCAGCTCTCCCATTAGAAGCAAAACAAAAGACCAAACAGCCGGCAGTCTCTCTTTTAGCCGCTAAACTCCACCATTAAATGGATAAGAAAAACGAGCCTAGACACTCTATCCTAGACTCGTCAAGGTTAAGAATTAAGCGCGTAAGGAATTTTCAACGGCAGCTGTCACAAAAGCAGTGTATAACTCCTCAGGATGATTAGGGCGACTCTGTAATTCTGGATGGTATTGAGCTGCAACAAAGAATTTTTTATCAGGCAACTCAACAATTTCCATCAAGCGATTATCTGGAGATACACCTGAAAAAACAAGCCCTGCTCGCTCAAATGCCTCACGGAATTTCGTAGTAAATTCATAGCGATGGCGATGACGACGCTGCACTACCTCTTGATTATTATAAGCCGCAGCAGCCTTAGAGCCAGGTTTTAACTTACATGGATAAAGACCTAGGCGAAGCGTCCCTCCCATATCCTCAACATCAATTTGGTCCCTCATAATATCAATGACCGGGTAAGGGGTATTAGGATCTAACTCAGCAGAGTTAGCACCTTGCATATTTAAAACATTACGAGCAAACTCCACACAGGTCAACTGCATTCCAAGGCAGACACCCAGCATAGGGACGTCATTTTCACGTGCATAACGAATGGCTTCAATCTTCCCTTCTGTCCCACGTTGACCAAATCCACCTGGAATAATGATACCATCAGCATCACCAAGCAAATCTTCAACATTGTCAGCCGTAACATCATTTGCATTGATCCAATTCAAATCAATCGCTGAGTCATTAACATAACCTGAGTGCTTAAGTGCTTCAACAACTGACAAGTAAGCATCAGGCAATTCCACATATTTACCAACCAAAGCAATCTTAGTGGTTTTCTTGAGGTTAAGAACCTTATCAACCATAGCTGACCATTCACTCATATCAGCTTGTGGTGCATCGATCTTGAGGTGGTCACAGACAATTTGGTCCATACCTTGAGCTTGCATGTTAAGTGGCACTTGATAAATGTGTTCAACATCACGTGATTCAATAACTGCCTCAGGATTAACATCACAAAACTGAGCTAGTTTATTCTTAACGCCTTGTTCTACAGGCTGCTCAGTCCTAATAACCAACATATTAGGCTGAATACCTAGTCCACGCAGTTCCTTCACAGAGTGTTGCGTTGGCTTTGTTTTCATCTCACCTGCAGCCTTAAGGTAAGGAAGCAGGGTTGTATGGATATACATAACATTATCAGAACCAACATCTGCCTTCATTTGCCGCAGAGCTTCTAAGAAAGGAAGACTTTCAATATCTCCTACTGTACCACCAACCTCTGTAATGATAACATCTGAATCCGTTGTTGTGGCAGCACGTTTGATTTTTTCTTTTAGAGCATCTGTAATATGTGGAATAACCTGAACAGTTGCTCCGAGATACTCCCCTTTACGCTCCTTACGAAGAACCTCACTATAGATTTTACCAGTCGTCACATTAGAATACTTATTTAGATTAATATCGATAAAGCGCTCATAATGCCCCAGATCCAGGTCGGTTTCAGCACCATCATCTGTCACATATACTTCACCATGCTGATAAGGACTCATAGTACCAGGATCTATGTTGATATAAGGATCAAATTTTTGGATGGTGACTTTAAGTCCACGATTTTTCAGCAAACGCCCAAGACTGGCAGCAACAATACCTTTACCGATAGAAGAAACAACACCGCCGGTTACAAAAATGTATTTTGTCATAGATACTCCTTATCCTTCTCACTAGCTACTGTGGCTATCCTTTTGCCATAAAAACAAAAAATAGCCCCCTATTCATGTAGGGAGCTTTCCGACCTCTAAAAGAGGTGCCCGATAAATAGTATAATGTATCTCAAAATCTTTGTCAATGACAAAACGTCACAGACTCTCTAGCCATATCATTCGAAAATGATAATGTCTTAGCTAGGTCGAATGTGAAAATGTCCCGTCTGGTAAACTAGAAAGATGAGGAAAATAGAACTAACTATGATAGAGTCAAAGAAATACCTAGTCATCAAAGC
>NZ_JBZFUI010000015.1:0-2931 GCF_058314295.1 Streptococcus sp. ALY_208
ATCGCTTTATATGAGTGTCATCATCAATATAATCCTCATTTTCTCCAGCTGTTTTAATCAGACGAATCTGTTTTTCTAGGAGCTTTTTATCAGGATCATAATAGATAGATTCCGTAAGCACTAAGCCTTTGTCTAACGGTTTATATAAGCTAATTTCCATATAATGAAAGTAGGTATAAAAGTCTACAGTCACTGCTTGATAACCTTTAGGCAAAGCTTTTCTTTGATAATCGATATGAGTGTTAAGACCTCTCAATTCTCTCATTTCTTCGTCAGTCGCCCTAGAGGTTGATACTTTGATATTGCCACTACTTTCCAGAGAAGAAGTCGATTCCCCTGCAAGGTCAAAATAAAGTTCATCAAAGATATTTCCAATGCTGAAATCATGCTCCTTTTTCTCATAAAAATTGACATACACAACCATACCGACAAAAATGATGACAAAAAGTAGAGCGAACGCTAGCTTGAAATATTTTTCCATCTATTTCTCCTTATCGGATTGGTAGTCATTGTCTTCCACATAGTCAGGCAAACCATCTACCAGTCTTCCCATTGCTTTTTGACCTTTATCTTATCATAATCACTAGGAGTAAATTGACTATCATAAGCTTTAGTCCAATCTTTAAGAATGAGATCTTTTATCACTTGATCGTAAGAGTCTTCAACCTCTTCAATCGTTATATCATATTTCTTAAGATAAGATTTTACCTGTGAATTCGAATCATAAAAAGGATAGTCATTATTTTTATCATCATAGATAACTAACTCTTCTTTGGCCATTTTACTATTTGGCTCATAAATAAACCACCTAATTAAATATAAGTTTTCATTTAATCTTTGCCGAAAGGAAATATTTAATGCCTTATCAGCATTATCTTTTTCAATAAAAATTTCTTTATAATTAGAATGAACGTTTTCCTGATAGGTGAACTGAACCGCAGGATATTCTTTGCCATTATCATCAAAACTTGAGTAATCTTTTCTGGTTACTTTAGTGGAAAGGGGAACTTGATCCATCTCTAAATATATCTCATCAAAAATATTGGGAGCCTTTTTCTCATAAATATTAACATACACAACCATACCGACAAAAATGATGATAAAAAGTAAGGAGAAAATAACCTTGAAATATTTTTTCATCTATTTCTCCTTATCGGATTGGTGGTCATTGTCTTCCACATAGTCACGCAAACCATCTACCAATCTTCCCACTGTTTTTTGACCTCTATCTTATCATAATCACTAGGAGTAAATTGACTATCATAAGCCTTGGTCCAGTCTCTTAGAATGTTATCTTTAATAATCCAATCGTAAGATTTTTTTATCTCCTCTATGGTGATATCATATTTTTTTAGAAATAATTTTATTTGTGAAGATTTTTCAATTCTTTTAGAGTCACCAGATTCATTATTATAAATTATTAAATATTCTTTAGCACTCTTAGTTTTCGGACTATAAATAAACCAATTAATTAGAGTAATATCATGAGCTATCTCTTTTTCAGAATAGATAGACAATGTTTTTGAAGCAAAATTTTGTTTAACAAAGACATCTGTGAAGTCTGACAGAGCGTTTTTTTTATAGTCAAACTCGGTAGCCTCATATTCTTGATTGTCTTTATCAAATGTTGAGAATGTTTGCTTCGTCATATTTGGAATAGTGTCCACCTTATCTAAATTTGAATACATTTCATCAAATATGTTCGTTACCTCGACTGATTCAGGTATACCCCGACCGGGTAAACTTGGATGCAAAGTTGCAATAAGTAACCAGACCAAAATGACAATTGACATCATGAAAATTAAAACTTTTTTTAACATATAATCGCATCTCTTGCTCTCTAACTAGACTAAGCATAGTCTTTCAAGTTATTATCACCATTCTTCACACTCATGATAAAGTTATAGCTTTCAGGATACTCCTTTTTCAAACGTTCCATACTTTCATCGTCAATGGGACCCACATTTGATCCAACGATGGCAGCCTCCATTTCTCCATAGTCTTGATTTGTCTTAAACTCATTAGCTCTTGTAGTTGACCCAGATTCAATATCTGCATAATATTGATTAGAAGCTTCTGCATAACTTAGTCCTTCATTTTCCATACGAGCTGTAATATTAACAGCATCCAGATCAGCCCGATAATCATCATTTTTTATACTTGGTGACGCTTCTGCAGCATCTGTGGTATCACCAAGCCAGCCAGCTAATTTTTCTACATGATTCTTACCACCATTTAGATCAGCTACAGTATAATAAGGACGTAATATCGTTGCTGTTGTAATAGACTGATGGGCAAAGTCGGCATTAGTAATTTTACCGTTATCTGAATAATCCTTTAATTTCTGGTCATAATGCTCATCAAATCCCTTTTCCGTTCCATACGCTTCCTTATAATTAGCAAGTGCTGTTTCTCTATTTTCTAATTTCTTTGCTTCTACTCCACCGGCAGATAATTCATGCTGCAGTCGGATTTCGTATCTCAGTTTTTTTACTTCTTTTTCACTCAATCCTAGCCATTCTACTAAATCAGAAGCGTTGCTAATTGGCAATCCAGTGATACTTGCAAGGCTCCCCGCCGTTTGAAACCACATTTGATTTTGGACATAGCCTTTTGCTCCAGAAGCTTCGTGATAAACAAAACTCCCCATGATTAAATTGAAAATATAGTCTCTCTCTTCCTGACTTTTATCAGGGAGCTTCTCCTCCAGTCCCCTTCGGACTTGGATAATCTGGCGGGCAGTCATGTCATCAAAGCCATACTGTGCTTTGAGGTTCTCGACAAACTGCTTTTCCTCTGCCGACAGTGTCAGCTTGGCTGAGGCATTCTCCACAGAGGTGCTGAGCCTCTGTATCCAATCCCTGTTCTTAGGAATGATAAAGGTGCCAGTCTTGCTGTCCCAGGAGCTGTTGGCTTGCTGGAGACCCTTTT
>NZ_JBZFUI010000016.1:0-1568 GCF_058314295.1 Streptococcus sp. ALY_208
GAACAAGATGACGAGGAAACGGTTAAGAAAAAGCAGTTAACTTATCTTAAAGAGCATGAGCAGGAAATTATAGATTTTGTGAAATCACAAAGTCCTAAAGTTGAGAGTGTACAGATTGATTGGGACGAAACGCAGTGGGATCAAGCTGGAAACGGAACTCCACAAGGTGGGGGAGACATTTTAGATGTTTATGGAACATTCAATCATCTGGAAGACTCTGGATGGCATGTCATGATGGAAATCAATGATGATAAAATAGATATGGAAACAATGTCTCTTGTTAATGATTTAAGTATAGGAGGTCAACCTCTTGAGTAGCTGGAATTTGGAAAATTTTAATAATATATATGCCTCATTAGCTCAATCGGCTTACAGAGGAAGACCGATTGAATTCCCTTATGAGAAGTTATCGCCAGATCAGCGAAAAGCACTCGATTCAGGAGAATCTATTCGTTTTGATTTTTCAAAAGATAAAACCTATAAAGGAAAAGTCACCGAAGGCGGTGGGACAGACCTACCTAATGAGGGGGTTGTCTACCTTCAGCCCGATCAAGAAGGGATGTTGGATAATGAGAAGACGGGCTACAATGCCTACTATGTCTCTGATACTGAGGCTATCAATCAGGATACCCACCAGACCTACTTTGTGGTTAGAGATAATATGAATTACTGTGACCAGCGATAAGAGCAATAAATGGTATTGTCTTTATCGGTGGTGACAGTTCACACCTAACGCTATTGAAGGAGGTTTTATGAAAAGAAGTACCAAAGTGATATTAGTGAGTTTAGCAACGCTAAGCATTTTAGGAATAGGAGGAGTAGTAATGAGTTTAGATAAATATGATGAGGTCAACCCTTTTTTCAATAGTGATGAGCCAGTAGCATCTTCATCACGACAGGAAGCTAAGCAAGAACAAGATGACGAGGAAGCAGTTAAGAAAAAGCAACTGGCTTACCTCAAGGATCATAAGCAGGAAATTGTAGATCTTGTGAAATCTCAGAGTTCTGCGGTGGAATCGGTGCAGATTGATTGGGATGAAACAAAATGGAGTGATGGTGGACTTACTAAACCAGAATACTATATTAATCTTTATGGCCATATCAATGATATTGAAGATTCAGGATGGGTTGTTGATATTCCACTCAATGATGATAACAGTGTTAATATGGATGAAATGTATGTAGCCAATTCTATAGATATTGGAGGTGAACCAATTGAGTAATTGGAGTTTGGAGAGTTTTGATAATATTTATGCCTCATTAGCTCAGTCAGCCTATAGAGACAGGCCCATAAGGTTTGCTTATGAGCAATTGAGTAAGTCACAGAGAAAAAGATTAGATTCAGGTCAGTCAGTAAAATTCAACTTTTCTCAAGATGTTAAGAAAGATGGTCAAGTCACCCAAGGCGGTGGGACAGACCTGCCCAATGAGGGTGTTGTCTATCTTCAGCCCGATCAAGAAGGGATGTTGGATAATGAGAAGACGGGCTACAATGCCTACTATGTCTCTGATACTGAGGCTATTAATCAGGATACCCACCAGACCTACTTTGTTGTACGAGGCAGTGA
>NZ_JBZFUI010000017.1:0-1495 GCF_058314295.1 Streptococcus sp. ALY_208
TATCATTCGAAAATGATAATGTCTTAGCTAGGTCGAATGTGAAAATGTCCCGTCTGGTAAACTAGAAAGATGAGGAAAATAGAACTAACTATGATAGAGTCAAAGAAATACCTAGTCATCAAAGCTGTTTGTGAGGGGAAAAAGCAGAAAAACAGGGCTTGTGTAGAATTAGGGTTAAGCAAGAGGCAGGTGAACCGATTGATACTAGCCTATCGAGAAAAAGGAAAGGCAGCTTTCGTTCATGGTAATCGATCAAAAAGACCAACTCATGCCATGTCTTTAGAAACAAAGAGAAGGATTATCGAGAAATATCAAAGTTACGGGGATTTAAGACCAAATGTTGTTCATTTCTGCGAACTACTAGCGGAAGAAGAAAACATCGCCTATTCAGATACAACTGTTAGAAAACTACTCTACCAAGCAGGGTTTCTATCTCCAAAGACACAACGAGCAACAAAAAGACGATTGAAACAAGAAGCCAAACAAAAGAAAAGGGAGGCAGAAAAAAAAGGAGCCAAACTCCCAACTGCTTCCAACTTCTTTGAAGAACCTGACAAAGCTCATCCCAGCCGAGCAAGAAAGAAATTCAAAGGGGAACTCATTCAAATGGATGCCAGTCAATTCCCTTGGTTTGGACAACAAGAAACACATCTTCATGTCGCTATTGACGATGCTTCCGGTGATATTGTCGGGGCTTACTTTGATACTCAGGAGACGCTAAACGGGTATTATCATGTCTTAGAACAGATTCTAGAGGGATATGGTATCCCTTTCCAGCTCCTTACTGATAAAAGGACTGTATTCACGTATGCTTCCAGTCAGTCTAAAAAAATGGAGGAAGATACCTTTACACAATTTGGATACGCTTGTCATCAGCTTGGTATTGCCATTGAAACGTCTTCTATCCCTCAAGCTAAAGGGCGTGTCGAACGTCTTAATCAGACCCTTCAATCACGTCTACCAATTGATTTACAAAGAAATCAAATTACCAGCATCTCTCAAGCGAATCGTTATCTTAAGAGATGGATTAAACGATTTAACAAGCAATTTGGTGGACTAGCTAGTGAGTCTGTTTTTGAGAAAGCACCTAAACCAGCCCAGCGAAACCTATTGTTAGCGAGAGTCTCTGAAAGAGTGATTGATAGCGGGCATCACATTCGATATCAAAACAATTTCTACTTGCCCGTCGAAGGGGATAAAGAAATCTATTTTTCACGTAAGACAAAGGCACTTGTGATTGAGGCATTCGATGGAGACATCTACCTTAATATCGCAGACACTATTTATGCCACTAGAAAGTTACCAAAACACGAGAAGCACTCCAAAGAATTCGAAATGGTGCTTAAAACTAAAAAAGAAAGACGCAAGTATATTCCACCACAATCCCATCCGTGGAAACTTGCATCTTTCAAGCAATACCTTCATAAAATCGGAAAATCTTATGAAGAATTCAAACATGAGAGGAATACCTCTCAACCACTATTATAACCAATTT
>NZ_JBZFUI010000018.1:0-1408 GCF_058314295.1 Streptococcus sp. ALY_208
TGTCAGCTTGGCTGAGGCATTCTCCACAGAGGTGCTGAGCCTCTGTATCCAATCCCTGTTCTTAGGAATGATAAAGGTGCCAGTCTTGCTGTCCCAGGAGCTGTTGGCTTGCTGGAGACCCTTTTCAAAGGCGGCTTTCAAACCGTCAATATGGGCAAATAATTCGGGAGAGGACGCATGAAAAGCACGAAGCTTCTCCAGCTTGTCCTCCAACTCTCGCTTACTGTCTTCTGCAATGTCTATCATCTTATGATAGCTAGCCATGCGCGAAGACGCATGTTTGTCAGATTTACTGCGTTTCATACTAGCTATCGCATCTCGGGCATTATTAATCCGAGCACTCAAGTCTGCTATCTGCTGTTCCAGCTCGGACTCCTTGAGACTCTCGTTAGCGACCTTCTCAATATAGGCTTCTGGAAACTTTTCAACCGCCTCTGCGACGGCTTGGGCTAAACGCTTCCCGCCATCAACCAAGGGGCGCAATACAGTAGCTGAAAATTGACGGGCAGAGCGGTAAGCTTTCCCCTTTAAATCAGCTTCACTATTTTCAAACTCTGAAAGAACAGCTGACAAAGCCTCATACTGGGCAATCTCTTGCTCCGCTATCTCTCTGGCACTGGCTGCCTGTGCTTGTGAGCGCTCTAAATACATATCAATACTCATCTGTTGCCATCTCCTCTAACTCTCTTTGCAGTCGTAAACGCTTCTCATAAACCTCATCTTGCTCATCTCGATTCTGTCGCTTAAGCTGCTCAAAATCTTGTCGGGACTCTTCAAAGAGATAACGCATATGATTTCTTTCTTGCTGGTAATCTTGATAACGCCAAGCTGGACGACCATCAAACTGATAAGCGTACCACAGCTCTTCTATGCTGAGACTCAGCTGACTAAAAGCATCCTCAGCTATGCCTTCTTCGTCTTCGAGTTTTCGCTCAGCACTGAGGAGGTCATACTCTCTTTCGATCAGTTCCTGTTCTTTATGATAGGTTTTGGATACTTCCTGTTCTTTTTGGAGGCGTTTTTGCTTTAGTGAGTTGTCTGCCATGATTGCCCTCTATTTATAATAACTTGATGCCCGCTGCCTGCTCACTATCAACAGCTTGAAAACCTTCGGCAACACTATGAATATTAGTCGAGGCAGTACGCATAAGTTCTGAGAGTTGTTGGCGGGCTATTTTAGTTAAATCTAGCACTTCATGGGCTTTCTCATTACCAGCAACCGTTGTGGTGTCATCTTTGGAGACGTCACCAAGGCTGGTCAGGCTATTGCCTTTTTCTGAAAATTGGGTCGCATGTAATTGAGCGACCGTCATCACACTTTTGATACTGTCCATAGAAATCTCCTAACTAGTCTCATATGATACTAGTTTACTGATACTTTAAGAGTTATGCAAGTCTTTTGATAGAT
>NZ_JBZFUI010000019.1:0-1339 GCF_058314295.1 Streptococcus sp. ALY_208
AAAAGGGTCTCCAGCAAGCCAACAGCTCCTGGGACAGCAAGACTGGCACCTTTATCATTCCTAAGAACAGGGATTGGATACAGAGGCTCAGCACCTCTGTGGAGAATGCCTCAGCCAAGCTGACATTGACAGTAGAGGAACGGAAATACGTTGAGAATCTCAAAGCTCAGTTTGGCTTTGACGACACGACTGCCCGCCAGATTATCCAAGTCAGAAGAGGGCTGGAGGAGAAGTTTCCTGACAAAAGTCAGGAAGAGATTGATTATCTGTTTCTCAGGATTCTTGGCGGTGCAGTGTATGATGCTGATTCAGAATATGATAAGAAATTATGGGAGGCAACAGCAGGCTCATTAAAAGATGAGTTTGGGACAATGGATACCGTCAGTATTCTTAAGCAATTGGGTTTAAGCCAATCAGAATCAAAACAGCTGAATTATAATATCCGTTTGCAGCATGAAATGTCTGCTGGAGGAACGAGTTGGAAGGAGCTTACAAATAAAAAGAATAAAGAATTGTATGACGCTGCATTGAGTAATTACAAAGAAGCCTATGGCACAGAAAAAGGATTTGAGGAATTTTATAACCAGAAGCTAAAAGATTATTCAGATAATGGTAAGGTTACCAATGCAGACTTTGCCCATCAGTCTATTACTACAGCTACGCTATTACACAGAAATGATGGTCTCGTTGATGATACCATTAAGGAATGGGCGGGGTGGCGTGGAGATACTACGCACGAAGCGGGGAAAGACCCATCCATCAAGAATGATGACTACCGAGCCGATCTAGATGCGGTGAATACAGCCCAAAGAATGAAAGACTCAGGGAAAAGCTATATGGAAATCAGCAATGACTACTACAGCGAGATTGATTCTGGTAAGACCAATCGCGCTGAGGAATTTAAGGACAATGAAGGTATGAAAATTGTTGAGGACACCATCTATGATTCACTTGTTCCATCGGGTAGTTATATTGTTGAACCTGGTAAAGGGAGAGAATATAAAGCTTGGACTGATTTTGAAAGAGCGCAGTATCTTAGGGATAACTACGCAGAATCCTATAATTTTAATGAGAGTGTTAAAAATGGAGACAATAATCTAACTGATTATGCTGGGGATGAGGATTATCAATCCGATAAGGAGAAATAGATGAAAAAATATTTCAAGCTTATTTTCTCCTTACTTTTTGTTATCATTTTTGTCGGTATGGTTGTTTATGTCAATTTTTATGAGAAAAAGGAGCATGATTTCAGCATTGGAAATATCTTTGATGAACTTTATTTTGACCTTGCAGGGGAATCGACTTCTTCTCTGGAAAGTAGTGGCAATATCAAAGTATC